>JAUVLY010000006.1 GCA_030600505.1 Candidatus Falkowiibacteriota bacterium | reverse complement strand
ATTCATCCTTAAAAATCGCCCAGCTTAAACGCTCACGCGACAGTATTAAGATCCAGGCCTTGGGCCACAAAACGCTGGAAAAAGGCGTTATTGAGAATGGCGTAATAAAACATGCGGACACTGTAATAAAAAAAATCAATGAACTTATTAGCAAACCAAATTTTGGCCGGATTGATTCAAGCGAAGTAGTCGCTTGCCTGCCAAAAGACAAAACCTTTATTAAGTTAATTGACGTGGACAAAACACCGAATAATTTGGCTGATATAATGGAAGGTGAGATTGAAAAACATATCCCCTTATCCGGCAAAGAAATGTATTACGACTGGCAAATAGTTAAGGAGCACCAATCAGCATATAATATCCTAATCGGCGCGGCTCCAAAAAATATCGTCAATCAATATATCGACATATTAAGCAAAGCTAAACTTTCTGTAGCTGCCTTAGAAATTGAATCAACCGCTATCGCCAGAACCTTGCTTAAAGAAGAGGCAAAAAAATTCCACGGCCCCCTGGACAAAAATTATTGCGTCATAGACATCGGGGCTAATAATTCACAAATGTTTATTTATTCACGCGGCACCATTGTAATGTCTGTCAGCATCCCGATCTCCAGCCAGGAAACTACCGACGAAATAGCCAAAACATTGGATATTAAAAAAGACCAGGCGGAAAAAGCAAAAATCGTCTGCGGGCTTGATAAGTCTATGGCTCACGGAATAGTCCATGATATTTTGCTTGTGACCATTGAAAAGATAATCAGCCGTCTCCAGACCGGGCTGGATTTCTACTATAGCCATTATGACGAACGGGGAGGAATCGCTAAAATCATATTGACCGGCGGTGGAGCAAACATAAAAAATTTGGATAAATTATTCAATGAAAAGTTAAATTTGCCCACGGAACCAGGCAATATTTTCACGCATTTGAATGAAAGCAAAGAAAAATTTTCAAAAAATCTTAGCATCGCTCCCAACACTAAACTGGACGACAAAAAGAAAAATAAGGAAAATCCAGCTGTATCTGAGAAGCAAAACAACGAACTTATTTATACCACCGTCATTGGCCTGGCACTGAGAAAAATTTTTATAGATAAAATCTAAGATATGATCAATTTAAATATTATTTCGCAGGAATTAAAAAAAGAGATAAATACTAAAACGATTTATTTGTCCTATAAAAATCTTTTGGCAATTATTTTTATTACCCTCATCCTTTATACCTCTGCCTATCTTATATGTTTATTGGTCTTACAAATTCATTTTGTCGAAACCGTTAAAGATACTACCTTGATCACCCGTGGCAGCGAAAATTATAGCGCCCAGGTAAGACAACTAAACAGCACGATTACTAACATTGAAAATATCCAGTCCGAATACATAAATTGGTCGTACTTGCTTGAATTTCTGCATCAGCTATCTTCGGAAGATGTAAATATCAGTAGTATTAGCGTGAACAAAGAAAAAAAAGAAATTATCTTGCGCGGTATGGCTATGACCCGCGATGGCTTGCTTCAGCTTAAAGAAAAACTTGAGGAGTCAAATTATTTTACGGAAATTAATTTACCAATAAAAAACTTGCTTGAAAAAGAAAATATAAGCTTTGACATTAATTCGTCTTTCAAGACTTATGAATTTAAATAAACTAAAAAATCTTAACTTTAAAAAGAAAATTTCCTATCTTGGTCTTATTTTCCTGGCCGCTTCTTTACTTATTGTCTATCTCGCCCTAATACCCGCTTTGGACGCGATAAAAATCAAGCGGGCGGAAATAGTAACCCAAAAAATTGAGCTGGAACAAAAATTAAATAAAGAAAAAAATATGGCCAGCTTAAGCACAAAAGTAAAAAAGGTTGAGCCTTTTGTCGACAAATTGATGAATGTATATATCAACCAAAACCGTGAGTTGGAATTCATAACAACCCTGGAAGGAATCGCCAGCGAAAATAATATTTCACAATCCCTAAATCTAAATTTAGACAACTCAAATCAAACTAGTAGCTACAATATAGTACCTTTGGAAATTAGCGCCAGTGGAACATATAATAATTTGCTGGCCTATCTGATTGCCTTAGAAACCATGAATTATTATATTAATGTTACCAGCTGGCAATTTTCATCAAGCAAAACAGTAACATCCGGCTCTTCGGTCCTTAACGCTGGTAAGCAAAGCCCTTCCCCTTCCGGCGAGCACTACACCCTGCGCTTAGCGGCTAATACATATTGGAGATAAAATTATGAAACTAAAAATAAAATTTACAATTAGACATATTTTCCGCTATATTTATATATTGCTAATATTAACAAATTTTGTCGCTTTATATTTTGCGGTTAATTTTGCTAAAAAATATGTTTATCAGGCAATTGTTTTAGACCAAAACGAACTCATACAAGCCAGCCGCGGCGCGGGCGATATTAATGTTGCCAAATTTGAAGAGATTATTAAAAAAATCGAACAAAAATCCATCCACTGATTTAGGCCTTTTGTTCAATTTAAAAATCCTGCTATTGCAGGATTTTTTCAATTTTATTAATATAATTTGAGATACTGTATTTTTTTATTTTCTCTTTTGAATTTTTGCCGATAATTTTCATTTTTTCTTTATTCATTAGCGCCCACTCAATTTTTTTTATTAAATCCTTCTTATTACCCGGCTCAAACAACAAACCGCCCAGCTCATGAATTAATTCAGTTACTCCACCAATCCGGCTGGCAATGACCGGCAAAGCGCATGATGCAGCTTCATAAATCACGGTTGGTGAATTTTCATAACAAAGAGATGGCACAATCAAACAATCCGATTTATTCATTTCTCCCAGAACCATTTCATGGTCCGGATTATTGGGAATAATAATATTTCTATGATTTTTACATAACGCTGCAACCTTATCTTTCTCTTCGCCATATCCTATTAAATTCAATTCAATTTTACCTTTTATATTATCGTTAAGATTAATAAAGGCCTCAATTAAAAACTTTATCCCTTTGGCTTTGTTAAATTGGCCCACAAACAAAAATCGATAAACATTTTTCCCTGTCTCAGACTGAAAATTATCAATAATTTTTACAGGGTTACGAATTATTTTTGTTTTTGAATTTATAAAAAATTTTTTCTCTTTGTGTAAATTTATCAACCATTCTGATGGTGAAATAACATAATTCGGCGACTTTATTAGCTTTTGGCTTAAATATTGATAAACTATCGTCCAGGGCATTCTTAAGGCTCTTTCTTCTCCATATATTAACAATCCTGAAGGATATATAAGTTGTACGTCGTGCAAAACCTGAATATACTTTAATTTGCTTTTTCTAATAGCTCGGGGTAAAAGTAAACCCAGACCTTTTAGATTATGGGCGATCACCACGTCTGGTTTTTCATTTAATAAAATATTCTTTACTTTTAAATAATTTATCACATTAAGCGCATCCCACCAATGCCACAATAATCTTAATAAAAATGGCAAATGATTTAATCTAGAAAAAATTGAAGCCAGATAATAAATTTTTTCATCTCTAACTTTATATTTTGTGTCAGTCGCTATTAAAAAAACTTCGTGGCCCTTTTGCCTAAGACCTGAAGACAATAAACTGACAATATTTTCCGCGCCAGCCTTATGCTGGTTGCCGTATACATTATTTATCAAACAAATTTTCATACTTATCCTTTATTTTATCTTCACTATATTTGTTTATTGCTAACTCCCGGCCGGCCCGGCCCATGCCGCTAAGCCGTACCCTGTCTTTTAATAACTCTTGAATTCTATTTCTCAGATCAATACTGTCCCCCGGCCGGGCCAAAAGGCCTTCTTTGATAGTAAAAACTTTACGCACTCCCGGTAAGTCAGTGGCGATTACGGCCGTGCCGCAGGCCATTGCCTCGATGAGAACCAGACCAAAAGCTTCATTGCTATTGATGGAAGGCAAAATAAACAGATCGGCATTTTGATATTCTGACACCAAACTAGCTTGATCAAGCTGGCCTTTAAATTTTACTTTTTCATTAATTTCAAATTTCCTTGCTGATTTTTCATAATATTTACGCATAGAACCACTGCCGACTATATTAAGGCGCCATTTATCCTGTTTTAATCCATTTAGGGCCTTAAACAGGACATTTAGACCCTTGAAATAGTGCGCCTTATCCAAGCCGCCCACAAAAAGCAATCTAATATTCTCTTTTGGCTTTTTATTTTCTTGAAGGTAAAATCTCTTAGTATCAACCGCAAATGGCAGTTCATAGAATTTATCTTTGTGTTTATTGTAATAATCCTTGATCTGGCTATGCTTAATGTAATCAAGACTAGCCACAGTAATCTTGTCAGCGATCTTAAATAATGAATTCCTTATCAAACAAGATGGCAGGCTTAATATTTTTATCCACCAGGGCAAACCAATCACATCCATGTGGTAGTGAATGTATAGTTTAAATTTTTTCTTAAACAAAATCTTTGCCAGCCAAACCATTTCCGCGCTGCCGAAAAAAGGATAATGCAAGTGCACGACGTCGTAACCTTTGAACAGCCATAAAAGCTGAGGCAACCAAACTCCATTACCGTATTTAAGCCAAGGCTTAAGCCTGATTACTTTATAGTCTTTAACGCAAAAATCCCCTAATCCATAATTAGGGGTAAAGACTGTTACTTTATGCCGCCTTGACAAATAAGCGCTATAATCAGCCGCCACATTTCCAATTCCTCCTTTATAGGGCGGGAAAACACATACTACCTGGGCGATCTTCATGTTACTACAATTTACATGTTTTAATTAATAATCATCTTTTTCTCCCACGAATCAACAAATCTTTTTACGAATTTACGAATGCTAAAGATTCAATATTACGTTGGAGCTAGGCCTCTGGCCTGCGACTTTCCGTGCGATAAAATCTCGCGGGCGGGACGCCCGGCTCAAACATAAAAAATTTTATTTGTATATTCGTAAAAAGATTTGTATATTCGTGGGAATAAACGCATAAGTCGTAATTACGATAATTTATAGTAAAAATACTTTCGCCAGACAAACATTAGGGCGATTGCCACAAGAGCCTGAATAATATCCAAGGTGTTTAGACTGCGGGCAAGCAAGCACGGGACCAACACTATTATCGGCAGTGAAAAAATAAGCATTTCATCCTTACTTATCTGCGCCCTGCTTATTGCTTTATCCGGGATCTTTGAGCCTTTACTAAAAAACAAATGCCGATGCCAAATATACATCAAACCGCCAAAAACAAGAGCCTGCAAGGTGTCTATAATGCTTAGTGTTTTATTAAAAAACGGGATCAATAGTATAATAAGTGAAATTATTATTATCACCCTAGCGTCCCATTTAACCAAAACCGCGGTCGGATAAATTATTGCTTCTTCGGCTGTACTTTCACGGTCAAGCCGTTTTAGCTCATGCCGACTGTATTTTAATTTGGACAAAAATAATATTCCAAAAATAGCGAATGGGAGAACTGTTTTGATAATATCTTCAGCCAATCCCAAACGATCGCCCACAATAAAATAAAAAACAATAAAAGATATTAAAACGATCAGAAATAAAGTCTCAAGAAAATCAAACATCATGTCCTTAGCTTTCATATTTTTACTCCTTATTTTTATCTTTTAAGCTAATAATTCGCGTAATTTTGCTAATCTCTTGATCCAGCTTTTCCTGGCGCAATCTGATCTTAAAAATCAGATAGAACAAGAATACCACGCCCAAATACAACAGCACATCTATGCCTTGGGCGCTAAAACCGAGCCGGCCGGCCAAACTATCAATATATTTAATAAATACAATCGCCAAACCGGACAAGGACCAAAAAATCAGCCAAAAAATAAATTCCCCGCCTTTTATCTTTTTTCTTTGTTTCTGCCAAATCAAACGCGCTAAAAAAAACACGATCAATACCAGGGCTAAAATTTGCTGAGTCATTTTTCTTAGTTAATTATTTTAGATATTATTAAATCTTTTATTATTTGTACTCCGCCCATACCCCTCCCCTTGCCGCCGAATATGCTTTGCCCAAAATTATTATAAATGATCGTAATGGGCACTTCTTTTATCTTCATGTTCATGTCAAATGCTTTAATGATTATCTCCGAGCAATGCGCCGAACCATCGTTTTCTATTTGCAGTTGACCCAAAAACTTTTTGTTAAAGGCTCGAAATCCACTCTGCGGATCACTCAAATTAGCGTGCCAAAACAATTTACTGATAATCCTGGCCAACGGGAAAATAAGATGCTTTTTTTGCCAAGGCATATTACTCACTTGCCCTAAAAAACGGGAACCAAAAACAATATCCGCCTCGCCTCTTTTGATCGGTGCTATTACCCTGCCTATCTCTTCAGGCCTAAACTGTCCATCAGCGTCAAAATGAACCACAATGTCGGCTTGTTTTTTTCCGGCGTATTGGTCACCGGTTTCCAAGGCCGCGCCCTGCCCCCGGTTAATAATATGCCTCAACACTATAGCTTTTTCTTCTTGCGCTATTATAGCGGTCCGGTCCTCAGAACCGTCGTCAACTACTACAACTTCGTCAACATACTTACCAACGCTTTGAATAATGGAGGAGATATTATCTTCTTCGTTATAAGCAGGAATTATACAAAAAATTCTTTCTTTCATAAATTTAAACTTCCAATCGCGTGCTCAACCCCCTTTAGCCCCTTACTGGCCCTAAGCTCGTAAATCGTTTTTTCCAGCCCCTTGTCAAGAGAGACAACCGGCATCCAGCCAAATTCATTCCGCGCCTTGGCTATGTCCGGGATCAAAAGCGGCCGCATAAATGCCAGCTCCTTGGAATAAGAAACATCCGACTTTGAGCGTATCATCGTAATAATTTTTTTTGCCAGCTCAGTCAGACTAACCTCTACGTCAGACCCGATATTAACCGGCCCGCTTAAGTTTGATTCCATAAATTTTAGCGCGGCATCAACGCAGTCGCTAACGTAGCAAAATGATGAACTGAATTTATCATCCCCGAATATCACCAACTCTTTATCGTCCAAGGCCTTATTTATAAAATCCGGGATCATTTGCGAATCATTCAATTTCATCCGCGGCCCATAAGTTCTGAACAGACGTAGTATTTTTGTGTCAATCTTAAACTTTTCTTTATAATTAATCACTAATGACTCGGCAAAACGCTTGCCCTCGTCATAACAACTGGTTGGCGACAAATTATCCACTTGGCCAAAATCATTTTCACTTATCTTTTTATTCTGACTGCCGCGCTGGCCGTAGATTACCGAAGAAGAAAAATGCATGAATTTTGATTCGTATTTAGCCGCGATATCCAGGGCATTTTTAGTGCCATAGGCGTTAGTCATTAAAATTTTGATCTTATTTTTGTCAAAATCACGCGGTGACATCGGGCAGGCTAAATGATAAATTTCCTGTACTCCCTGGAACTCAATTTTAAATTTTTGTAATTCCGGCAATCTGGCCAGATCTATCGGCTGGCAAATATCGTGTTTCACGAATTCAAAATCAGGCTCGGCTAACAAGTGGTCAATATTTTTCTCGTCGCCGGTAGAAAAATCATCCAAACAAATTACTTTAGAATCTTTAATAAGCTCATCGCAAATATGAGATCCGATAAACCCGGCGCCGCCGGTAACAAGCACATTTTTTTTATCAAAAATTACTTTTTTTGGCATATTGTTTAAATTTATAATTATTTTTTCAATTTTATTGCCGAGACATTTAATCCGCCTTCAAACTCCTTTTCCAAGGCAAAAAACGAATGCAGTAAAGTCCCGCCATTCTCAAATATTCTCAAATGCGGGGTGCCACCCGGCCCGGCGCCGGTAATAATTTCATCCAAACCGTCATAATCTACGTCAGCGGCCGCAATTTGTACCCCGCCGCGAAAATTCTTGTCATAAGCAAAAAACTGAGATTTTATCCGTGCCCGGTTATCAAACACTTTTATATGCGGCCCGCCTCCCGGCCCGGGAGCGGTTAAAATATTCACTTTATTGCCGCTTCCCTGGCTAATCCGAGCCGTACTTACCCTTACCCCGCCGCGAAAATTCTTGTCATAGGCGAAAAATTGGCCTTCTACTTTTCCGGAATAATCAAAAATTCTTACTTGCGGCCCGCCGCCAAAACCGGCGCCGGTAATTATTTCTTCCCGGCCGTCTCCGTCCACGTCACCTACGGCTACTTGTACGCCACCGCGAAAATTCTTGTCATAGGCGAAAAATTGGCGTAAAAGATCACCTTGATTATTAAAAATCCTGACATGTGGTCCGCCTGTCTTGCCGGCACCGGCAATTATCTCGTCAATGCCGTCTCCGTCCACGTCGCCAACAGCGAGGTGTACTCCACCGCGAAAATTCTTGTCATAAGCGAAAAACTGGCCTTCTACTTTTCCCGTATTATCGAATATTCTTATTTGCGGTCCGCCGCCATAACCCGCCCCACTGACGATTTCCTCGTCTCCGTCTCCATCCACATCACCGGCTGACACATAAGCTCCGCCCTTAAATACCTCGCCATAAGCTAAAAATTCATTAATAATATTGCCCTTAAAATCGGCTATTTTAATTTCACTTGCCATTCCGGAGCTTGGAGCAAATAATAATCTAATCTCTTTATTAACTAGCTCGTTCTTGGCTTTTTTTACCGCCTCATATACATTTAAACGGCCGCTGCCAAGTTTATTTAAATACTCTGGATTTAACCGAAATATATTATCACTTGTATCAAAGAGTATGTTTTTTACCTGGGAATACCCCAGGCTGGGATTAACCGCTTCGATCAAGGCGATCGCTCCGCTGACCATGGGAGCGGCCATAGATGTTCCCGCCCAATAGCCATCGTAATAATTAATAAATTGTTTACCTTCGAATGACTCGCTCGGGGCATTTACCACAGTGCTGAATATACTGACACCCGGAGCGGCAATATCGACACAGTTGTGGCCAAAGCCGGAAAAACTCGCTTTTTGATCCAAGGCGTCAGTCGCGCTCACACCAATCACCATATTCTCATGTGCTTGGCCGTCGTGGCAAGCGGGATAAATCGGCGTTTCTTCGGTATTTACTCCGTCTCCCTCGCCCTGATCATTACCGGCGGCAGCCACCATAATGATCCCCGATTGATAAGCCCGTCTAATCGCGTTTTCCAGGCTTTGGCTATTACCATAGCCAACAAAACTAAAATTGATTATATCAGCGCCATTTTTTATCGCGTAATCAATGGCCTCTACTACATTTATTGTGTCTCCTGAACCTTTATCGTCCAACACTTTTAAAGCCATAATTTTGGCTTTCCAGGTAACCCCGCTTATGCCGGTTCCATTATTGCCGCTCCCGGCCGCCACTCCGGCAACAATTGTGCCATGTAAAATACCATCCTCCGTAAAGCCTTCTTCAAATGAGGGCGAGGGGTCAGCTACGCCATTTACGAAATTCCAGCCGTTAACATCGTCAATATATCCATTTTTATCGTCGTCAATTCCGTTCTCCGGTATTTCACCAACATTCTGCCAAATGTTATCAGACAGATCCGGATGATCGATCTGTACTCCACTGTCAAGAATCGCTATTACAATTTCTTCGCTCTCACGCACTATGTCCCAAGCTTCAGGCGCTTTGATTTTTTTCAAGTACCACTGGTTGCTGTAATATGTGTCTGAAGGAATTATGCTTGCCTGATATAAATAATTTGGTTCCGCGTATTCAACTGCCGGTAATGCATTATAGCGCGTTAGAGCTTCTTTTGTGTCACCAACAATCTTTATCTGCTCCAGCTTATCTTGATCATAATATTTTATTATTAATTCTTCAGCTGAGCCGGTCAAAATACCAATATTATAAAAAAACAACAAACAAACCAACATTAAAAATATTGTTTTGGCTGGACCTAAACAAATAAAAAAAGATGTTATTTTATTTTTCATAACATCTATATTATAACATAATTGCTCATTCAGCTGCAAATTCTTATCATGATACTATTTACTGCACCTTGTCATTCTGATCCAGCCCCAGTTTGAAAAACTGGAGCTGGAGAAGAATCCCGTGGATACTAACGCGAGATCCTTCACTCCGCTAGCGCTTCGTTCAGGATGACAGAATTTATTGTATTTTTATATATTTAGTAATCAACTAATTTATTATTCATATTTAAAACTATAGATTACTCCTATTTTGAATTTATCCGGCTTAATAGTACTCTTTAGTATTTTATAATCAAAATAATACTCGCTTTTCCCAATATAATAATTATCCTTTTCCTGCTCAATAACAAAGTCTAGATCCTTGCCCTTAAACTGCTCCTGATATTTATCTTTAAGCTGCTCGCCAAGAACTCGTAATTTATTCGCCCGTCTGGTTTTTATTTTTTCGCTTAGCTGATGCGGTAATTTACTGGCTGGTACTTCTTCGTGCGCAGAAAAAGGAAAAATATGCAAACGGCTGAAGGAGATCTCTTTAACAAATCCAAGCGTCTCTTCAAAATCATTCTCACTTTCTCCCGGAAACCCAACAATAACATCGGTTGATATTGCGACATCCGGGACAGATGCTTTTATGCACTTTATTTTATTCCTAAATTGCTCCTTAGTGTATGGCCGGTTCATACTTTTAAGTATTTTGTTGCCGCCTGCTTGCAAAGGAATATGTAAATGTTTACACACTTTCCCGCTAGTTTTGATTAATTCAATAATTTCATCGCTCACTTCATTAACCTCAATCGAACTCAACCTAATCCGTCCAATATTTTTTATCTTAATAATTTCCTTCATCAAACCAAATAACTGTCTTCTATCTTCTGTTTTCTGTTTTCTGTTTTCTTGCCCATACATCCCTAAATGTATTCCTGACAATACTATTTCCCGGTATCCTGCTTTTACCGAACTTGTAATCTCGTTAATTATCTCTTTTATTTGCCTTGACTTAAGTTTGCCCCGGGTAAATGGAATTATACAATAAGAGCAATACTGCTCACAGCCATCTTGGACTTTAATCGTATAACGAGCTCGATGTTTATTAAAAATTATTTTCTCCTTCTTTTTAGGATTATTATTAACACATGCCGCGCTCAGTAGTTTATCTATTTCATTTACACCGAAAATATAATCTATATTATCAGCCCAAGGCTGCCTGCCCGCCCTGCTGGAGGGATCCGCCTCGGGCGGAAAATCATGATTACCTTTTTTCGCAAGAGCAGGCCAACACCCGATAAGCGCGATACTAGCTTCTGGGTTCTCTTTTTTAGCTAAATTTACAGCTCGATTACTTTTGGTAATAGCCGTAGCGGTAACCGCGCAAGTATTAACAATCGCGATATCGGCATTGCTTTCCACGGCCTGCAATCCGGCTGAATCTAATTTTCTCTTCAGTTGGAGTGAATCATATTGATTAACTTTACAACCCAGAGTATAAATTTTATAAGTCTTTAAATTCATTCACTTAAAAACCCTACAATGAATGTAGGGATATAAATATTTGAGCCACCCGTCGGATTCGAACCGACGACCTACTGTTTACAAAACAGTTGCTCTAACCAACTGAGCTAGGGTGGCAATAAGTTGCTCTAACTTTACCCCGCCGAGGCGGGGCGAGCTGAGCTAGGGTGGCCCTACTTCGCCAAGGCTACGCAGGGCAAGCTATAAGTTGTATTATGTTTAATAGAGCTTGCCATCCGTAGCCTTGGCGAAGGATGGTGCGCCCAGCAGGATTCGAACCTGCGACCTTCTCCTTAAAAGGGAGCTGCTCTACCAGCTGAGCTATAGGCGCATTATTCCAATTATGGCAAACAAAATAAAATCTGCTCAAACTTGAGCATATTTTATATGATGATTATATCAGAATATTTTAATTTTGGCAACCCAAATTATCATTTTTATCTTATTTATCATATTTATCATATTCATCTTATTTATCATATTTATCATATTTATCTTATTTATCTTATTTTAAGTAAAATAGTGGAAGATTAGTGGACAAGTCATCCTTGCTTTATCGCTCTTCATACGTTAATATATCATTATGGCAAACAATACCGCAAGCATAGCAAAAATGCCGCCACAAAATCTGGAGGCGGAAGAATCCTTTCTGGGCTCTCTTATGATCGATAAAGACGCTATTATCAAAGTAGCGGATATGGTCAACGAAAAGGATTTTTACCGCGAAAATAACCGCCTTATATTTGAAACCATGAAAGAGCTTTACGGCAGGCAAGAACCGATTGATATTTTAAGCCTGGCTAACCGTTTGGAGGAAAAAAACCAATTGGAAAAAATAGGCGGCCGGACTTATTTAGCGCATCTATCTAATATTACCGCCACTTCCTCAAATGTTGCCCACTACGCGCAAATTATCCAGCGCAAAGCTACTTTGCGCCGTTTATTAAATACGGCCAATGAAATCGCTGAACTCGGCCACCGCGAGGAAGATGATATTGATTTACTGCTGGATGAGGCTGAATCAAAGCTTTTTTCCGTCTCCCAGAAATACATGAAAAACGTTTTTACTCCGGTTGACCAACTGCTGGCTGAAGCTTTTGAGAGAATTGATGAACTACATAAACAAAGCGGAAAACTGCGCGGCCTGCCAACCGGCTTCCCTGACCTGGACAATCTATTGGCCGGCCTACAAAAATCTGACCTGATAATTCTGGCCGCCCGGCCCAGTGTCGGTAAAACCACTCTGGCACTCGATATTGCCCGCTTGTCAGCCATCAAAACCAAAACACCGGTCGGTATATTTTCATTGGAAATGAGCAAGGAACAGCTGGTTGACCGCATGCTTTGTTCGCAATCCAATGTATCACTCTGGAAAATGCGCACCGGCAAATTATCCGATCAGGAAGAAGATAATGACTTTTCACGTATTGGCGAAGGAATGGGAATTTTGTCCGAAGCACCAATATTCATTGATGATTCCCCGAATTGCTCGATTATGGAAATACGCACCAAGGCCAGGCGTTTGCAAGTCGAGAAAAATTTAGGCCTCCTGATAGTTGATTACCTCCAGCTAATGGAAGGACGCGGTAAATACGGCGATAATCGCGTACAAGAAGTTGCGGAAATAACCCGTGGTCTTAAAGGAATCGCACGCGAATTAAACATTCCTGTATTGGTCTTGTCACAGTTGAACCGGGCAGTTGAGCAGATCAAGCCGGCTATTCCCAAGATGGCCAACCTGCGTGAGTCAGGCTCGATTGAACAGGACGCTGATGTGGTAATGTTCATCTACCGAAAAGCAGCGGACAGGAATTACGTTCGGGATGAATTACCGGAAGAAGAAAGGTATAAAGCGGAGATCCATATAGCTAAACACCGGAATGGACCGACCGGCAAAATTGACCTCTTCTTTGACGAAGAAATAGTCTCATTCAGAAATATTGATAGAACCTACTCTCAGGAACCACCGGGCAATTTGCACCCGTAGGGCACTTCGTAATTTATAATTTATAATTTAATTCGCATGTGCCCCATTCGTAGCGGGGCTTTGCCGAAGGCAAATAACTATGTTTTCAAAACTAAAACACATCAAAGATCTTCGAAGCCAGGGAAAGGCAATCCAAAATTCTTTGGCAGGTGAATCAACCACTGTTGAAAAAAACGGTATAAAACTAGTTATGAACGGCAACATGGAGATCATCAGCCTTGATATTAATGACCCAAACCAAGCAAATTTGTCCGCGCTTATTACCGGCGCGGTAAATGAGGCAATTAAAAAAACCCAAAAATTAATGGCGGAAAAAATGCAAGCCATGGGCGGCTTTGGTAACTTGGGAATGTAATAATTTATATTCGCATGTGCCGCATTTGTAGCGCGGCTTTTTGCGCTAGCAAAAACAACGTGAAATACCCTCCTGCTATCCAAAATCTAATTAACCTTTTCACCACTTTGCCCTCGGTTGGTCCCAAAACTGCTGAGCGCTATGTATTTTATTTACTTAATCAGAGCCCGGACTATATGCAAAGGCTGGCCCAAGGCGTGGCTGAACTAAAGGAAAAAACCACTATCTGCGCCAGGTGCCACTCAGTAACTGAATCTGATCCTTGCCATATATGTGCAGACATTGCCAGAGATGAATCTATTGTCTGCGTTGTTGCTACTACCAGGGAAATGCTTAATATTGAATCCACGAGTGAGTTTAATGGCTTCTACCATGTCCTAGGCGGACTGATCGACACGATCAAGGGCGCTGGCCCTGAGGAGCTAAATATATCTCAGCTAGAGAACAAAATTAAGAAAGGGAATATTAAAGAAGTAATTCTTGCTCTTAGCCCGAATATGGAAGGTGAGACCACGGCTCTTTATTTAAACAAATTATTAAATAAATATAAAATCAAAATCACCCGCATTGCCAAAGGCCTGCCCACCGGCTCCGAGATAGAATACGCCGACGAATTAACTCTTGGTAATGCCCTAAAGTATAGGACAAAACTATAAATAATAATTTGTACTTATCGCGTAAACGAAAC
>JAUVLY010000015.1 GCA_030600505.1 Candidatus Falkowiibacteriota bacterium | reverse complement strand
GGGCAAAACAATATTATTAAAGATTTGATTAACTAATGCTTTTCTTCAAGTACGTGGTTAATTAAATTTTATCCCCATGCTAAAAACAAAACGAAGTGATTTCGTATTGGTTGTGATTGTGATATTTTCTATGTTAACAATGTACGCTTATATGCCGATGGCACAAGCTGACTCTTTGGACAGTGCTAAAACCACATTAAGCGATTCTGATATTAGCGAGACAGCGACCTCTACAATTGTAGTTAATCTTGGAACGGCTATAACCGTTGGTCAGTATATTCGGGTAACTTATGAAGAAAACGATTTTACTAACCTTCTTACTGTTGCCGGCGCTTGTCCAATACTTTCAAACGCATCTACTACCGGAACATCTGATAGTTTTTTGGTAGTAGAGTGTGTAGCGACCACAACTATTGCAGCGGCTACCAGTACAATTGTTATTCAGCACCAAAATCCTTCCTCGGAAAATAGTTATAGTGTAACTATATCTACCCATGAAGTGGACGGTACGGAAATAGAATCATCCGAAACCAAAGTTTACATTTTAAATGATGTAGAGGTTACGGCTTCAGTTCCGGCAACTCTTACCTTTAGCGTTGACCAACTTACTCCGACCAGTACTCGCAATACTATTAATGGAGTAGCTATTAATGGAACTTCTACAGCCACTGCCTTAGCCTTTGGCACTCTTGACCCGACTGCCTCAACTACCTTAGGGCATGAACTTACTGTTTCCACCAATGCGTCAGGCGGTTATACGGTTACGGTACAGCAGAACCAAGAGCTTACCAATGGCGCGGCTGATACTATTAATAGTTTCTTTAACGCTCCAGATGGCCAGGGTTCAACTACGCCAGCGGTCTGGGGGGCGCCATCTGCCTCTTTAGGGGACACAGAAACCTATGGTCATATGGGCGTAATCAGTGATGACATTACCAATATGAGCGTTGATTATTCCAGTAGTAAATACGCCGGGCTTAATGGCGCTGATCCAATACAGGTTATGGCCCATAATGGCCCAGCCAATGCGACGGGCGAAGGCACCGGTATTGCTGGAGTGGCTTATACGATTGAGATATCAGCGCTTCAGGAAGCTGGTGATTATGAATCATATCTAACCTACGTCTGTACTCCTACTTACTAAGGTATTACAGTAACAATCGAAATTCAAATATTTGACTCCCTCCATCTACATAGGTGGGGGGAGTTATTTTATTCCCCACGAATATACAAATCAGGTACAAATTTACAAATATGAATGAATAATAATTAAAGAATATGTAAATTTGTATTAAATTTGTGTATTTGTAGTTTTTGCAAAGTTTTTTTATTATTTAGTTGCTTTTAATAGGTGAAAAATGGTAAAATATAGTTAACTGTTGATATATTTTACCTGCATTTTAATGCGGTATTTTAGTGTTATTTTGCTTTATTATTTGTAAATTCGTTAATGATTTGTAATTCGTAACGATGTATCCCATGCCTAAAAAAATAAGAAGTTTAATATTGATACCGATTTGGCTTTTTGTAATGGCCAGCGGTTTTTTTGTTCCCGCAAAGACAAACGCCCAAGGGGTGGGCATAAAGATCAGTCCGGTTATAATAGAGGATTTGATTGACCCGGGCTCGACAGAAACATATGAAATTACTGTAACTAACAATTCTAATTCCGGCAAGTTACTATATGTGTATTTGCGTGATTTTCGCGCTGAAGGCGAAGAAGGCAAACCTAAACTAACTGCACCGGGAACGGAAACCGGATTTTCTTTGGCCGCCTGGATAAATATTAGCGCTGAGCCGCAGGAATTTGGGGCAAATGAATCAAAAACCATTCCTTTTCAAATAGCGATTCCCTCGGATGCCGGACCGGGCGGATATTATGGCGCGATACTTTTTGGTACCGAGCCGCCGCGCTTAAGTTTGGATAGCGAGGACAAAGGCGCGGGTATTGCGATCGGCCAGCAGACCGGCGCGCTTATTCTTCTCCAAGTAAAAGGTGATGTTAATGAAAAAGCACGGATCAGGGAATTTACGACCAGCAAAGGCGTCTATGGCACGCCTTTTGATATAGAATTTATAATCCGGGTAGAGAATATGGGCAATGTTCATATTAAGCCGATTGGTATGATTGGAATCAAAAATATGTTTGGCAATGACGTGGGAAACGTTCGGGTTAATGACGGCGGCTCTAACGTACTACCCAATTCAATCCGGCGCCTCACTGAAAACTGGCAAGGGGAAAGCGGTTTTGGCCGCTACACCGCCTCAATTGGTTTGTCGTTTGGAACCGCAACCCGTTTGGGCGGCCAGGGCAAGCAAACCCTGTATACCGAAATGACCTTTTGGATCATTCCTTGGCGGATAATAATTCCGATTTTGCTTAGCTTGATCATTGTTTTTGCTTTATTTATTCTTTTCTTAAGGCTTTACAAGAATAAAGCGGTTAAGAAAGCCATGGACAGGGCCGGCCTGACAAACGTGAGGTTAGTAAAAAAATATCAGGGTCCGTCGCCAATACTTCATTTAGGCATTATTATTTCGGTTGTTTTGGTGGTTTTATTGATTATTATGTCAGGGTTATATTTCCTTTTATTCGCGTAAGTAATTCCCACAAATCTATCTACGCTACGCGAGACCTGGCGTAGCCTAGGCAAATCATATTCACAAATACAACAAATAATCTTTATGTCATCCTGAACTCCCGCAGGGAGTGAAGGATCTCGTTACTATACCCACGAGATTCCCTCTCCCCCCAACCCCCTCTCCTAGACAGGAGAGGGGGAGAATCAGAATGACAGGGTTATATGAGAATACTAAAAACATTCATCGCTATATCATTAATATCAGTAATTTTTATTGCTCCTTTTAGTTTTGTTGGGGCGCAGGACGAGATCAATCCGGTAAAAAAGGATAAAACCGGGATAGTGGTTACGCCGACGATAATTGACGAGCAGGCTAAGATAAGAGATATTTTTACATATACTGTATCAATTACCAATTATATTGATAGAAAGGTAAATCTTTACGCGATAGTAAACGATATTTCCATAAGCGATGGCAAACAGGAGTTTATCAGCCCCAGCGAGTTGGACAGGCAAATATCATTGGCTCGTTGGATCAAAATATCCCGGGGCGTGATCGAGCTTAATCCGCGTGAGTCAACCGAACTTTCCTTGGAAATAAATGTTGCTTCGGATGCTTTACCGGGAAAGCGTTACGCTATGATCAGTTTTCCGGCTGCAAGCAACCGTTACGTGGCCGAAAAAGCAGTTAGTGGAGTGGGTTCGGCCCGACTACTTATTAATCTGGACGTGAAAGAAGTGATAGTTGAAAAAGCCCAGATCAGTGAATTCAAAGCCACGCGCAATGTGTATGTTAAGCCGCCGGCAATATTCAATATCACGGTTCAAAATTTCGGCAATCGCGATATCGCGCCAATCGGGACAATTTATTTGTTTAATCGGCGCGGTGAAGAAATCAGACAACTGCCGGTTGATTTTAGCGGGGAACCGATCGCTCCGGAAGGGATAGGCGAGATGGCGCTGGAGTGGGATAGTGGGAAAGGGTTGGGGAAAATAAAAGCCAAGGTTGAGCTGGAGTATGGCAGCAGTGAGCGCGATCTAATGGATACTATTTATATTTGGCTGATACCTTTGCCATATTTAATTGGCTTTATTTTATTTACCATAATCGCGGTAATAATTCTGGTATTATTTTTGTTTCGCAGAACCTATCAAGGAGTCAATAGGCCGACTACCAAGGTTGAAACAACAGCCAACGGGGTATTGGATTTAAAAAATAAGAAATAGAATAATATAAAAAGTTGTTAGTTTTAGAAATGTATAATTTTAAATAAAAAAATGCAAAGGATTCTATTAGCAATATTTTGTTTAATTCTGGGAATTAGTTTGGCAGCACCTGGCTTGGCGCAAAATGATTCTTTGGCGCTGACTATTACTCCGCCTTTGATCCGTAATAATGTCAGCCCGGGACAATTGTGGCAGAGCGCGATCAAAGTGGTTAATAATAACGATAAGGAGATAACTGTTTTTGCCCGCGCGCTTGACTTTAAAGGCGGAACTGAAGACGGCACAGTTAATTTTATACCAAAAGAAGAGTTGGAGGGACAAAGGGAACACCTGTTAAGCGAGTGGCTGGTTTTACCAACAGAAGGAGTAAAGATCGCTCCATTTCAGAGCGGAAATATTGAGTTTATAGTTGCCGTCCCGGAAACCGTTGAGCCGGGCGGGCATTATGCGGCGATTTTAATTGGTACATCCCCGCCGGCTGAAGAGTTTTCCGGAGCAACGATAAAGGTAGCCTCTTTACTTGGGTCTTTACTAATGCTTAATGTCGGTGGCGAGGTAGTGGAACAGGGCCAAATCAGAGAATTTTCCACCAATAAAAATATATACGGTGAAGCCAAGGTTCAATTTAGAGTTCGTTTTCAAAATCAGGGTAATGTCCATATTCAACCTCAGGGAGAGATTCGGATCACTGATATGCGGGGTAATCAAAAAGGGCAGATAAAAATAAATCATCAGACCGAATTTGGCAATGTATTGCCTGGTGATATTCGGCGTTGGGAATATACCTTCGAGGACGATATTGGTATTTTTGATATGGGCAGATATCAGGCGGATTTGATCCTTGGTTATGGTGAAAAAGCCAGGCAAACCACCAATCAATCTCTTTATTTTTGGATAATCTTATTTAAGCCTTTGTTGACTATTTTGGGATTGATAATTATTTTTATTGGCTCAATTATTATATTTGTCCGCCGTAGCGTTAAAAAGGCGATTAAGGAAACTCAAAATTTAAGCAACCTGGTATCGCCCAAGGCCAGTTCTTCAAAAAAGAAAGTATTCATAGTGCCTAGGGAAAACGGAAATAATAATGAAATAGTAAATTTAAAAAAGTTGGGGCAAAATAAAAAAGCTAAGGTTTCTGCGCCAAAAAAGAGCAGACGTGGGTTTAAAATGGCCTTACTCTTAATTATAGTAGTTGTGGCAACATTAAGCGTTTATGGATATTTAAAAACTCAGTTTCAGCCGGTTGAATTTGATTCGGAATTTATTATATCAGATGCTTATGAAGCGTCTTCTGGGGATGGCTTAGAGCCAGATGTTACGGAAGACGAAACCCTATTGGCCACGACTACAGCTGAAGAGCTCTCAACATCTACACCAGTTGAGATAGGTACGTCCACGCCAGTTGAGCTGGCAACATCAACTGAAGAATAAAAATTATTTTTTATATGGCGAAGTTAATTGGTAAAAAGGAAATTATTGTGACAATTAGCGCGGTGATTTTAACTACTGTTGGGATAAAAGCCAGTGATAAGATACGAAATTCCAACGAAGGAGTTGCGACCCCGGACGGAAAATGCCCGGTTTATATGGTTAATGTCGTTTCCGCTAGCGGTGATTTTTGCATAGACCAATATGAGGCCGCGCCGGGCAATAATTGCCCATACCTTAGCCCCAGCGGACAGACTGAAACCAGGGTTAATATTGACTCTAAGAAATGCCAGCCCGTGAGCGCACCGGGACTGGTTCCTTGGCGCCATATTTCCCAGGACCAGGCGGTCTTGGCTTGCGCTAAAGCGGGCAAGCGCTTGCCCACGAACGAAGAGTGGTTTGCCGCTGCCCTAGGTACGCCGGACAAATTGGGTACTTGGACCAATGATGATTGCCAGGTTAATAATAATTGGGAAGAACAGCCCGGTCGGGGCGGAAGCGGAATAAATTGCCGGTCCGCGGCCGGTGCTTTTGATATGATCGGTAATGTATGGGAATGGGTTAGCGGAGCGGTAAATGATGGGCAATTTGAAGGGCGCATGTTACCGGAAGCCGGTTTTATTGATAGTACCGGCGGCGATAGCCTACCGGCAATAACCAATAAAGATAAACCAAACGAAAATTATTATTATGATTATTTTTTCATTAAGCATAACGGAGTGCGCGGCATGGCTCGGGGCGGATATTGGGATAATAAATCAGACGCCGGGCAATACTCTGTATACATAGTTTCACCCCCTTCGGGCATCGGGCAAGGCACCGGGTTCCGTTGCGTTAAATAGAAATAATGCGAATCTACAAATAATATGATAAGACCAACCATAGAATTAATCCATCACTTGCGTGTTTTGCTTTTCATGATGATCGTGATGTCTTTTTTGTATGTGGCAAATTTAAGCCCGATTGATATTAGCGTATTTTTGGGAGCCAAGATAGGTTCAGCAATCGGGATGAACGTAGGCGTACCGGAAAATCCTTTTAATAAATTGGCCCTGCAGTTGGATGAAAAAGAAGTGAGATTGAATGAGCAAGAGAAAAAGCTGGACGAGAGAGCCGACGCTCTTAGTGTTGGCGGTAATATTGGTTTGTGGTTAATGGTCATCGCCTTTGGCATTGGCGCTTTATTTGTATTAATACTTTTTAATTTTTATCTGGATATCAAGCGGCGACATCAAGATTAAGATAAATAGGAAAAATATGAAAATAAGAAAAATAAGATATATATTTTCTTATTTTTCTTATTTATCTTTTTAATAATGGTTTTAAAAAAATTCATAATTTATTTAATAATTATGAGCTGGTTAATTTTACCCCAGCCTGGTTTAGCAATTTCACAGCTGAGTGATACAATATCAAGTTCCTGGCCCAGTTATCCGTCTAACCATACGATTATTTATAAAGTTCACGAGCAGATTCCACCCAGTAGCAAGATAGTGATCACGCCGGTGACAACGGATTTTTCCGTACTTAGCGGTTTTGATTACCGGGCCTTTGATCTGGCTACTTCCTCCTCCCGGCTGGGTCCTTATACAGACCGGGATTTAGGCGCTACCAGTACTGCCTCAGAAGACGGCGTAGTCGTAAGCATAACCGGAGCCGGAACCAGCACTTTAAATCAAATTACAATTACCCTTAATTCCAGTACCGGGATTAATATTAATGAATTTATCCGTTTAGAGATCGGTACGAACGCGCTCTACGGTACTACCAGCTCGAATCAGATTCTCAACGCCCCTACCATTGGCGTGCAAAATATTTGGATCGAGATACTAAACAGCAGCAATCAGTTAATAGACCGTGGTGAATTTGCTATAACAATGATCGATCCGGTAATTTTAAGGTCCGGAGGAGTTAAAGTACGTTCCAATGGCCAGCCTACCGGAGTATTGCAATACGGAACCACCAATACTCTAATGAGCTTAGTTACCAATTATTACGCGGACTGCCGTTATTCAACCGCTTCCGGGACTTTATACGCGGATATGACCAATGATTTTACTTATACCGGCGTTTATTATCACTCAATAATAATTGGCGGTTTGCAAAACGGAGTGTCGTATATTTATTATGTCCGCTGCCAAGATGAATATGGTGTTGATGACACGACAGATTTTATTATTTCGTTCGAGATATCCGGACAAGAAGGTGATGAAGGCGAGGAATCGGGTGATCCGGGTCCGGGCGGCGGCGGCTCGGGTGGCGGTAGCGGCGACGGCCTGGGTCCGGACATTGGCCCGGGAGTCGGCCCTTATTTGCCTTTTCCGCCGGAGCCGGGGCTTCCAGGCGTTGTTTTAACCGGCTGGGCTTATCCCTCAAGCGAAGTTACAATTTTGAAAGACGGAATTGAGCAAGGTAAGGCATTGGCTAATAACGCAGCTGAATTTGGGGCATTTTTAGAGGAATTAAATCAGGGAATATATACTTTTAGCTTGTGGGGAGCTGATCCGCTTGGGCGAAAATCCAGTACTTATTCCACCACTTTTTGGATTGATGCCGGCACGCAAACAACCGTTTCCGACATTGTTTTGTCCCCGACTATTGCTCTGGCCAACACCGAATACAATAGTGGCGATACAATAGAAGTGTTTGGCTATTCGGTGCCGGGCGAAACCGTTGAGGCCTGGTTTTACGCCAAGGGTGAAACAAATCTAAGTGAAGATAACGCGGAAGTAAAACAAACTGAAGTACGAAGCGATGGTAAATGGAATATTTATTTTAATACTACCGGAATGGGCGATGGCCAATACCAGATGAAAGCCAAAACTATAATTGAATTATATGGCGAAAGTGGCTTTAGCCAAATATTAGGTTTGGCAATTGGCGGAGCGCTTGAAGAAGGGCTTTGCTCCGGAGCTGATTTGAATGGCGACGGGCTGGTTAATTTAACGGATTTTTCAATACTATTATACTATTGGGGAACAGATGACGATTGCGCGGATCAAAATGATGATGGTATTGTTAATTTGACTGATTTTAGTATAATGATGTTTTTTTGGACAGGATAATATAATAAAAATCATAGTATAATTTTGAGTATCTGTCATTTTGTGTTATAATTTAGAAAGTTAATAATTCAAAGTAATTTATATAATTTTGCTAATATTAGTTCGATGAAAGATTGTTTTATGTAATATTTTAACAATTGTAAATCGAAGTTTTTATAGTATGAGTTTTCTAGACAAATTAAAAGTCAAAGTTGAAGAAGGCGGGGTTATGGAAGCCCAAACACAAGAGGAAAAAAAAGATAAAAAAAGTTCCGGTTTTTTGCAACTGGATGTTGATATTCTTCAAACCACGGAGGCAATTATTATTATTGCCCCTATTCCCGGAGTTGAGGTTAAAGGTTTGGACATCAGTGTTGAGAATGAGAATGATGTTGTTACTATTCAAGGCAAAAGACAGATGCCGGATTCGGTTGAATTGGGTGGCGACGAAAAGAAATATTTGCGCCAGGAGTGCCATTGGGGGCCTTTTTATCGGCAAATTATCCTTCCCCAAGAAGTGAATGTAAGTGAAGTAAAGGCTAAATTTAAAAAAGGCATTTTAATTTTAAGATTGCCTTTGCTTAGATTACAGAATAGTGGTAAGAAAATAATCGTAATTAACGAGGACACGAATAAATAGTTATCGCCTTCGGCGACCCGCCACTACGAATGCGGGACATGCGAATTTGGGGGCACATGCGAATAAATAAATAGTGTCATCGAGTATATAAATTATATATGAATGTTTTAATTTATGAGGAGGTTTTATAAATTTTTTCAACTTCTAATACTCTTTTCTTTTGTTGTTTTTCCGGTTGCCGGTTTAGCTCAGGGCGGAGTGGCGACCTTGTTTGCGTCTCCGGGTAGCGGTACATATACAGTAAACAAAAGTTTTATTATGAAAGTAATGGTAGATAGCGGCGGCGGTATTGGCATAAACGCGGCTGAAGGTACCATTAAATATGACTCCAGTTATTTAAGCATTTCAAAAATAACCGACAGCAACTCAATATTTAAACTTTGGACATCTGATCCATCTTATTCCAACTCAGCCGGCACCATTACTTTTGGTGGCGGTTCCCCCGGTGCTTATACCGGTAGTGCCGGGGAAATATTTAACGTTACTTTTACCGCGAAAAAAGTAGGTGTTACAGAAGTAAATTGGTCATCCGGTGTAGTTTTGGCCGCCGACGGTAAAGGCACTAACGTTTTTAAGGCTTTTGGCAATGCCAAGTATATAATTCAAGCGGTGAGCGATGAGCCGAAAAAGAAAAAAGAAGTAGAAGACGAGGGTCCGAAAGGTATTTCGCCACCACTACCTGAAGTGTCATGTCTTTCCCATCCGGATGAAGATACTTGGTATTCGGATAATAATCCGGAATTTGCTTGGAAAATACTCTCTGACCTTATTGGGATAAGCTTTGAAATAACCGATATTCCGGACGATGACCCCGGTGATGAAAATGATGGTGTAATAGAAAATATTAAGTTTGAGGATCAAGTTGATGGGGAGCTGTATTTTCATATTAAATATTTAAATCGTTTTAGTTGGGGGAAAATAGCGCATAAGAAGTTATTAATTGACATAACGCCGCCGGAAGATTTTACAATTGTTTTGGATAATGACGGCGACGCCACTAATCCGACTCCCAAGTTGATATTTTTTACAAATGATGAAACATCGGGTGTCAGCCATTATCAGCTTAATATCGGGCTGGAATCAACACGTGTAAGCCAGGAGGAAATGGATAAAGGATATTATCAAACCAAGCCCTTGGCTCCGGGAAATTACGAAGTAAATGTGGCCGCGTTTGACTTGGCCGGTAATTCTGCTTCCACGTCGCTTCGGTTTAGTATTGACCCCTTAAAGCCGCCAATTATAACCAGTATCCCTAAGATTCATAACCGCAATGACGAATTGATTATTCGCGGCACTTCCTTTTATCCCAATGTAACCGTTAAACTTTATATTGGTAGTGATAATGAAGAAGAAGAGACAATAACAGCCGATGTATCGACAGATAATGAAGGTAATTGGTCGTATTTCTATAAAGGCAAAATTGATAAGGGAACTTATGAGGTTTGGGGCCGGGTCTTTGATGAGCGCGGCGCTCAGAGTCTGGATAGCACCCGGCACATCATGACCGTAATTTCATCGTCAATCATAGCAAAATTTTGCCCTTGGATAATTATACTCCTGCTTTTGATAATTGCCGGACTTATCCTTTATATATTTTATCAGCGAAAAGAATATAGAGAAGAGAAATTACGAATACTCACCGAAACCGAGGAGGCTAAGCTTAAGCTAGGAAAGATCTTTGCCGCACTGCGCGAAGAAGTAGATGAGTTAATAGTGTTGGCCGATAAAAAGCCGGGTCTTTCCGAGTCAGAGCGGCGTGTAAAAGAAAAACTGAAAGAATCTTTGGATATTTCCGAAGAGTTTATCAGTAAGGAGGTTGAAGACGTGGAAAAAGAGATAGACATGAAGAAGAAAGAAGAGAAATAACGTTACTCGCTTTACCCCAAGGGCACTTCCGTTGGGCGCGCTCGGCCCCGTTACGAATGGGGCACATGCGAATTAACGTTATTTGACCTAGCGGTCAAAGCGGCGCTACGAATGCCGCACATGCGAATAAATAGTTTTAATATTAAAGAGCGCTCTAGTAAGCGCTCTTTTAGTTGCGTTAAGCGTATTGATGAGGTATAATTAGCTTAAGTATGAAACAGCTTAAGATGCGTGTTGGTGAGCGAGCGCTCGTCGTCGTCGCGCATCCGGACGATGAGACGATCTGGATGGGCGGCACAATTTTACAAAACAAAGGCGTCCATTGGACGATTTTTTCGTTATGTCGG
>JAUVLY010000082.1 GCA_030600505.1 Candidatus Falkowiibacteriota bacterium | reverse complement strand
TTATTAGACGAATTTCAGGATACTAATTGGGCGCAGTATGAGTTGATCAAGCTTTTGGCTCAACCCAAAAATAATTTGGTAGTGGTCGGTGATGATGACCAGAGTGTCTATAAGTTCAGGGGAGCTAGTGTGTCTAATATTCTGCAGTTTAAAAAAGATTTTAAGAAGTCTAAAGAAATCGTACTTATCAAGAACTATCGTAATCGTCAAAATATTCTTGATTTATCATATGATTTTATTCAATTGAATAATCCGAACCGCTTGGAATACGCGCTTCGCGCTAGAAAACAGAAAGCAGAAAGCAGAAAGCAGAAAGCAGAAAGCAGAAAGCAGAAAGGAAGCTTAGCTTCTGCTTTAAGTAAAAAGTTGGTGGCAGAGAACAAAGGGAAGGGTGTGATTGAGGTGATTGAAGGGAGTGATTGGCAAGATGAGATAAAAAAAGTAATTGAAAAAATAGCGGATATAAAGATTAATAGTAGTAAAGACAATAAAAAACCATGTACCCCAGGGCATTCTCTCTTGCTTCGCAATTCACCTTGTCATTCTGATTCCGCGAAGCGGAAGAAGAATCCCGTGGATAAAGAGACGGGATCCTTCGTCGCTAAGGCTCCTCAGGATGACAGCGTGAATCAGGATGACAGTGCTAGTATTAACTGGAGTGATTTTGGGATTTTGACGCGGGCCAATGAGCCGGCCAAAGAGATCTGTTCATTTCTGGAAGTATCCGGTTTGCCCTATCAATACTTGGCTTCCAGAGGGCTTTACTCTAAAGGAGTGATAATGGACGTGGTGGCGTATTTGCGATTATTGGATAATTACCATGAAAGCGCGGCGGTTTACCGGATACTTAATTTGCCGGTTTTTAATTTTACTTATCGCGAACTGGTAAATTTTAATTATTTTGCCAAGAAAAAATGTTGGTCCCTTTTTGAAGTTTTGAAAAGTTTTCCTAATGTCGGGCCAGAGTTAAAAAAGAAAATAGATTTTGTTTTGAACTTAGTTGATAAACACACGGCCCTGGCAAGAGAAAAGAGCGCAACGGAAATAATAATCGCTTTTGTTAATGAAAGTGGTTATTTGAAATATTTAATGAATGCTAAGGGCCAAAAAGCGCAAGAATCAATTAATTTACTTAATCAATTTTTAAACCGGGTGAAAAAGTTTGAAACTGGCAGTGACGACAAAAGTGTGGGTGCTTTCCTTAGTGAATTTAATATGGAGCTTGAAGCCGGGGACCAGGGTACTCTGCCAATTGACATAGATACCGGCCCGGACGCGATACGAGTCATGACCGTGCACGCGGCCAAAGGATTGGAATTTAAATACGTGTTTTTACTCGGCCTGGTTGATAAGCGTTTTCCAAGTATCGAGAGAAAAGAGCCGATTCTAATTCCAAACGCGCTTGTTAAAGAGGAATTGCCAGAGGGAGATATCCATTTGGAAGAGGAAAGAAGGCTTTTTTATGTGGCCATAACCAGGGCCAAAGAAGAACTATATTTTTCCTGGGCAAGCGATTATGGCGGAGTAAGGAAAAAGAAGCCAAGTAGGTTTTTGATGGAGAGCAAATTAATATCTACTGAAGACGTGGCAGGCAAGAATCCCAAGAAAAGCACTGTCATTCTGAGCGAAGCGAAGAATCCCGTGGATACAGTCACGAGATCCTTCGGGCTACGCCCTCAGGATGACAGCGAGAAGCAGGATGACAGTGGAATTTGCCGGGTTCCGTCATATTTTTCTCACACCCAGCTGACTGCTTACAAAAATTGTCCGTATCAGTATTACTTCGCGCATATTTTGAAAGTGCCGACCAGAGGTAAATATGTGTTTAGCTTTGGCCAGGCCATGCATTTAAGCATGCAAAAATTATTTGAATTAATTAAGGAGAGAGATGGCTTTGGACAGGGAGATCTGTTTGGCAAGCAAAAAGATAAAGCAGCCAAGATTACGCTAGAGGAAGTATTGGAAATATACGAAAATAGCTGGATTGATGATTGGTATGACGATAAGGCCAGCAAAGAGAAATATCAGAAAAAAGGCAAAGAGATAATTAAGGGATATTATGAAAAATATAATGATAATTGGCCCAAGGCAATGTCTCTGGAGCAGGGAGTGAATTTGAAAATTCAGGGCTACCGGATATTTGGTAAAATTGATCGGATTGATGATTGCGGGAAAGACGGTATTCAAATTGTTGACTATAAAACTGGTAAGCCAAAAAAGCAGGACAAAATTAACATTGACGATAAAGAGCAATTATTAATTTATCAGCTAGCCGCTGCGCAGGCAATGGACAAAAAGATAAGTAACATGCAGTTTTATTATTTGAATGATAACAGTGAAGTAAATTTTGTCGGTACTGACAAAGAACTTGCAGGTATGGAGGAGAAAATTATTGAGCGCATCCACGGTATTGAGGAGTCAGCCCGGACCGGTGAATTTATTCCCAAGCCAAGTATGTTATGCAAATATTGTGATTTTAAGGATATTTGTGAGTTTAGGAAGGTGTAAATTGTCATTCTGAGTCCGCGAAGCGGGCGAAGAATCTCGTGGGTATATAGACGGGATCCTTCACTCCGCTACCGCTTCGTTCAGGATGACAGCGATGATTAGGATGACAGCAGTTTATATTTTTGACTTTAAAATAATTAGATGATATACTAACCTTAGTAAAATAAATGACTTTGCGTACGTATTTAATAATAATGATCTCCATGACCCTGCTTTGTTGGAGTGCCTGGGCGATAGTTTTGTTTACAATTGATCCAAGCCTGACCGATTGGGTCGGTTTAACGCTGTTTTATTCGTCACTCTTTTTGTCAATTGTCGGAACAACGACAATAATTGGGTTTTTATTCCGTTTTGTTGTTTTAAAGCAAGAGTTGGTCTGGCGGATAGTAAAAGAGGCGTTTCGGCAATCATTTTTGTTTGCCCTCCTGATTGTAGTTAGTTTGATACTTCTGTCGCATAATTTATTTACCTGGTTAAATTTATTATTTCTGGTTATAGGGTTAACTATATTGGAATTTTTTATGCTTAGCATAGAGAAGAAATAGTTACTTGTGTTACGAATTACGAATCAGTACAAATTTACGAATAAACCTCCCCAATGTTTGAGCCGGGCGTCCCGCCCGCGAACTTAGAAGCTTTTAACGTCGCAGGCCAGAGGCCTTGCTCCAACACTATATTAAATTAAAATAGTATTCGTAAATTCGTACTGATTCGTAATTAGTAACAAAATGAAGGATGAGATAATTAAAATTAAAGAGGAAATACTTGGCGAGCTAAAACGCGTTAAGGAAAGCGATGGCTTAAGTAAGCTGGAAACTAAGTATTTGGGCCGCAAAGGCAAGCTGACTGTGTTTCTTAAACAGATTGCCAGTCTTAGTGATGAGGAAAAAAAAGAGATTGGCCGCTTGGCTAACCAAACAAAGAAAGAAATGATATCTAAATTTAAAGAAGTAAAGAGCGTAATAACCGGTGAAGGCAAAGATGTTTTTGTGGATGTAAGCTTGCCGGGAGAAAAGCGCACGCTTGGGCATTTGCATCCGGTTACTATCGTGCAAAACGAGCTGGAAGATCTGTTTAAATCCATGGGTTTTATGGTCCTGGATGGTCCGGAGCTGGAAAGCGATCATTTTAATTTCGAGGCCCTTAATATTCCGTCTCATCACCCGGCCCGGGATATGCAGGATACTTTTTATGTAGCCACACCTCACCCTAACCCTCTCCTTCGCAAGGAGAGGGGACGAGAAGGGCAAGAAGAAACAAATGTTGATCAATCCGATATGGTGATGCGGACACATACTTCGCCGGTGCAAGTGCGGGGCATGCTTAAGTATGGCGCGCCGCTCCGCTGTGTGGCACCGGGGCGGGTTTTCCGGGCCGAAGCGATTGACGCGGTCCATGAGCATACCTTTGACCAAATGGAAGGACTGATGGTGGATGAGAATATTTCCGTAAGTAATTTAATAGCTGTTATGAAGGAATTAATTAATGGTATATTCGGCCGGGAAGTAGAGACCAGGGTGCGGCCGGGTTATTTTCCTTTTGTTGAGCCGGGGATTGAGTTGGATATTAAATGTACGATTTGTAATGGCCCAGGCTGTCCGGGCTGTAAGCACTCGGGCTGGCTTGAGATTTTGCCG
>JAUVLY010000052.1 GCA_030600505.1 Candidatus Falkowiibacteriota bacterium | reverse complement strand
TTTATCAGCACCAAGGACTATGATTTGTCCCAGGAGGATAGCTCGCTTGAGAAAAAGTTTAAGGGCTTAAGTAAGGGTATGAACGTGTTTGTATTGGCGCGCGGCAGGGGTAGGTGGCATAAAAAGTACGGCACAAAATTTTATTTGATTCCCAGGATCGGGACTTTGCCCTGGATGTTTATCGGCTTGATCAGGGGATTATATTTAGTTAAGGAAAAGAAAATTGACGTGATTATTTCCCAATCACCTTTGTTTGATGGTCTTGTCGCAACTGTTATTAATAAAATATATAAAAAAAAGTTAATTATTGAAGCACATTCCGACTGGGTCAATAGTTTATTTCTGCAACACCGTGTTCCTTTTAAGACAATGGCCAGAAGGCTGTTCATTCGCTTAGGGCGTTTTTCTCTAACTCGCGCCGATACTGTAAGGGTCGTTTCCGAGGCGCTTAGGGATTTGGTATTGGAACATTCACCAAATAGTAAAATAGTGAAATTTCCGGCTTTCACTGATATTGATATATTTAAGAATGAAAGCGATATAAGCTGGGAGCCGATAATTCTGTTTACCGGTTCGCTCTATCGCCTAAAGGGAGTTCAGCTTTTGATCGAGGCCTTTGGCCGCTTGCAAGCTAGATTTAGTGAATTTAAATTAGTGATAATCGGCGATGGTCCTTACCGGGAAGATTTAAAGAAATTGGTAACGAGCAGTAAAATTAATAAAATTGAATTTATCGGGATTTTAAATCAGGCGCAAGTTAAGGATTGGATGAAAAAATGTTGGTGTTTTGTTTTACCCTCACTCTCAGAAGGGCTGGGCTTGGTTCTCTTGGAAGCGGCTAGCCTGGGAAAGCCTTTGATTGGCAGTGACACCGGCGGTATCCCGGAAATTATTAAAGATGGTGAAAATGGTTTTCTTTTTGCCCCCGGCAGTATAGAGGAATTAATAAAAACTATGGAGAAAATAATGAGTGATAAAAATTTGGCTATTGGCATGGGAAAAAGCGGAAAGCGTATTGCCGAGAATAAATTCTCTTTGGAGAAGTACTATGAGGGGTATTTTGAGTTAGTGGGCAGCTAACCCTCTCCCCCAGCCCCCTCTCCTCCCTCTCCCCCAGCCCCTCTCCTAGACAGGAGAGGGGAGCAAAAAGAGAGGGGGAGATAATGAAAATAACATGAAGTTTGTAATTAATAAAAATCAAATAAGTGAGCAGCCTGAGCAGTTTCTTCGGCGGGCCGGTTATGCTTTTCTTCGGGACAGGCATACCGGGCAGGATAGTTTTACCCGGCGTCTGGGTAGTAATTTTTATCCCCGGTTTCATATTTACATTACCCATATGGGCGGAAATGCTGTCATTAACCTGCATTTGGACCAAAAGCGTCCGCGCTATCAGGGTGCCAAGGCCCATAACGCCGAGTATGACGGTGAAGTGGTGGAGCAAGAGATCACTCGTTTAAAATCATTAATTAAACCAATAGCCAAGGATAAACCTGAGCCGGAGAAAAAGAAGAAAGGTTTTTGGAATAAGTTTATATGAGTTGTGAGTTACGAGTTACGAGTTGTGAGTTACGAGTTACGAGTTATGAGTTACGAGATAAATATATGATACATTTTATAACCAGTAATAAAAATAAATTTGAGGAAGCGCAGGTTTTTATACCGGATTTAAAACAGATAGATATTGATTTACTTGAGATCCAGTCGCTTGACCCGAAGGTTATAATAAGATATAAACTGGAACAAGCCTACCAACACACAAGCGGAGAATTTATAGTTGAAGATACTTCGCTTCATCTTGATGCCTTGGGCGGTTTGCCCGGGCCGTTTATTAAGTGGTTTTTGGAGTCTGTAGGTGCAAAAGGACTGTCGCGGATTGCCATTGAATCAAAAAAAACTGCGGCAGTAGCCCGGGCGATTATTGGCTATTCACGCGCTGAAAATGACGTCCATTTTTTTGAAGGTATGGTCAAAGGCGTAATTGTTAAACCGCGGGGGACAAGCAAGTTTGGCTGGGATCCGATTTTTGTGCCTTACGGCCAAAAACAGACTTTTGCTGAGATGGGGCAGCAAGCCAAGAACGAGCTTAGTCACCGTAGTGCGGCCTTTCGTAAATTAAAAGAATGGTTCGCGGCCAGCTGATTTCTCGTAACTCATAACTCACAACTCATAACTCACAAGATTGTAGTTTAACCATGTTATTTGAGTTATAAGTTATAAGTTACGAGTTATGAGAGAAATATATGAAATCTAGTGAAGAAATAAAACAAAAATTGGACATAGTGGATGTGATCCGGGAGTATCTGCCGCTTAAGCCGGCCGGGATGAATTTCCGGGCTAAGTGTCCATTTCACCGGGAGAAAACCCCGTCTTTTATGGTATCCCCGGACAAGCAGATTTGGCATTGCTTTGGCTGCCAGAAGGGCGGTGATATATTCAGCTTTATCCAGGAGATCGAAGGCATTGATTTTGTCGAGGCTCTCAGGCTGTTGGCGCCCAAGGCCGGAGTAACACTAAGGCGCCAGGACCCCAAGTTAGAGAGCCAGCGCAATCGGATCTTAGATATCCTGGAGATGAGCCGGAAATATTATCATTATAATTTTATAAATTCACCAGCCGCTAAAGGAGCTAGAGATTATCTTAAAAAAAGAGAGCTAAGCGAAGACACAATCGAAGAATGGCAAATCGGTTATAGCCCGGACTCATGGGACGCGGGGATCAAGCTGCTTAAAAGCAAAGGTTTTAAAGAAAATGAAATATTATTATCCGGAATGATCGTTAAGTCGCAAAATAGCTCCCGTTTTTACGACCGTTTTCGGGCGCGGATAATGTTCCCGATCAATGATATCAACGGCAATACAGTGGCCTTTTCGGCCCGGGTTAGCCCGGAGAAAGAAGCGGAAGAGAAAATGGGGAAGTATATTAATTCACCGGCAACGCAAGTATATGATAAGAGCAAGATTTTGTTTGGCCTGGACAAGGCTAAACTGAATATTAAAAGAGAGGATCTGGCCATTATTGTTGAAGGGCAAATGGACGCGATCAGCGCCCACCAGGCCGGGTTTAAAAACGTGGTTGCCAGCTCCGGCACGGCCCTGACCGCGGATCAGATTCAAATACTAAAGCGCTACACCTTAAACATTGCCATTGCTTTTGACATGGATGAAGCCGGAGCCATGGCTGCTGATCGTGGGATACGCGAAGCAATGCGGGCGGAAATGAATATAAAAGTGATCGAAGTACCGGAAGGCAAAGACCCGGATGATTGTATTCGGGAAGATCCTGTTGCCTGGGAGGAGGCAGTAAAATCCGCTAAGCCAATGATGCAGTATTATTTTGACCAGACACTAGCTAACAAGGACCTAGACCAGGTTGAGAATAAACGCGCTGTTAGCCGATTCCTTTTGCCGATCATCGCCCAGCTGGGAAACCGGATCGAGCAGGATTTTTGGCTTAAGTCTCTCTCCGAAGTGCTGGCTGTTAAAGAGGAGATACTTAGAGAAGCAATCCAGAGTCAGCCATTGCCAAGCAAAGCACCCCAAGCAGCAAGTGATGAGCTTGAAGCTAAACCAATAAGCCAATTAAACCGGGAGGAAAAAATGAGTGAGTTAATGTTGGCTTTGATCCTAAAATTTCCTGATTTACTTGACTATGTTATTAATAATCTTCAAGTTGAACATGTTCAAGGCGTATATAGTCAAGGGCTTTACAAAAATTTAATAAATTATTATAATATAGTTATACCTGATATAACAGGCGGCCCTGAGGGCTCGCCGGCTTTGGTTTACTCAGATTTTAAAGATTGGTTAGGGAGTGACGCTAACCCAGAAAGAAGCACCCAAGCAGACCAGCTGCAAATGCTTAATCGGCTGGTATTTTTGGGCGACAAAGAATATATGGAGCTAAGTTCTGATCTGGCCAAAAACGAGCTGATTAGAATAGTTTTATTTTTAAAAAAAGTAAATTTATTAAAGCGGATGAAGGATATTGAGCGGCTAATTGCTAAAGCTGAACAAGAGTCAGATTCTGCGCAACTTAATACTTTAATGGAAGAGTTAAAAATTCTTTCCGAGGAAATGCAGGAGTATGGTAACTAAAAAGTCTACAACAAAAAAGACCACCAAAAAGAAACCGGCGGCTAAGAAACCGGCGGCTAAGAAACCGGCGGTCAAGAAGAAGGTGGTTAAGAAGAAAGCAGTAAAGAAGCCGGTTAAGAAGAAAGCAGTAAAGAAGCCGGTCAAGAAAAAACCAGCTGTTAGAAAAAAGGGGTTTAAGAAAAAGATTAAGAAAAAATCAACAGAACCGCGTGAAATAATTCATCCGACCGAAAGACAAACGAGCAACCTGCTTGAGAAAGGCCGGACCCGCGGTTTTGTAACCGAAACCGAGCTGCTTTATATTTTTCCGGAAATAGAAGAATATGCCTTTGAATATGAATTATTTCTGGAAGATCTGCAAAAAAACGCTGTTCAAATTATTGAAGACACCGGTCGGATATTGGATTTTGAAGAAAAGCAAGACGGAGACGAGCGGGTGAATAGCATATTAAGAGGGGATTTAACGGACTTGTCTAAACTGTCAGCCGATTCTATCCAAATGTATTTAAAAGAGATCGGTAAAGTGCCGCTACTCACACCGGATGAAGAAGTTGAGCTGGCGAAAAGGAAAGAAAAAGGGGAGCGGGCGGCGGAGCAGAAAATAATTGAGGCTAACTTGCGCCTGGTCGTGTCAATTGCCAAGAAGTTTACCGGCGCCAAGGGACTGTCGCTACTCGATTTGATCCAGGAAGGGAATATCGGCTTGTTTCGAGCCGTGGAAAAATTTGAATACCGCAAAGGCTATAAGTTTTCAACTTACGCGACCTGGTGGATCCGCCAGGCCATTACCCGGGCTTTGGCTGATCAATCGCGGACCATCCGTATTCCGGTGCATATGGTGGAGACGATCAATAAATTCCAGCAGATCGAGCGGCAGCTTATCCAGGACCTGGGCCGTGAACCTTTGCCGGAGGAAATAAGCGCCGAGATGGGCGAGGAGATAGATAAGGTCCGCCATATTATGAAGATCAGCCAGGATACAATATCACTTGAAACAACCGTGGGGGACAACGAGGAAGACTCAACTCTGGAAGACTTTATCCAGGATGTTAAAAACGTTACGCCTGACCGTTCGGCCGCGCTGCAGCTCTTAAAGGATTATGTCCGGGATGTTATTTCCCAGCTAAGCCCGCGGGAGCAAAAGATATTGGAAATGCGCTTTGGCCTGGAAGACGGCGTTGCCCATACGCTTGAAGAAGTCGGCCGTGAGTTTGACGTCACCCGCGAGCGTATCCGCCAGATAGAAGCCAAGGCTCTGGAGAAGATCCAGCGCCATGAAGGGATTCAGAAGTTACGCGACTATTAACGTTATTTTCCCTAGCGGGAAAAGCCCCACTACGAATGGGGCACCCGCCTACGCTAAAGCTTCGGACGGGCAAGCATGCGAATAATAAGATCAAATAAAAAAGAGCTGGTGTTAATTCGCATATTAGCTCTTTTTGTTTAAAAAATTATTTTGATAATTCTTTGCCACGTGGCATGCCACGTGGCAAAGAATATGCTTAGAAAAAAATTATTTTGATAACTTTTTTATGTTTTCTATAATCTCATCATGGATAATACCGTTAGTGGCTGCGTATCCGTGCTGATTGCGCGGGTCTTTTTTATTATAGTTAAATAATTTTCCCTTTGAATCAGTAAATTTGCCACCGGCTTCATGAACGATTATGTCCGAGGCGCAGACATCCCACTCAAAGGTTTTGGGTGTGGTGTTTAAATTAACATGTCCCTCTTGCTCGGCAATCAAACAAGCCTTAAGGGAGGAGCCAAAAGTTGTGATTTTGGGAATGCCTAGCTTTTTTGCCAGCTTTTGTTCCAGATCAGTTGAATGGTTGCGGCTGGTAAGCATTACCATATTATGCCACTCGGTTTCGGCAGATACCTGTAGTTGGCGCGGCCCATGTTCGTCGTAACGGGCCCAGGCGCCGCCGCCCTTGATAGCGTAATATATTGTTTTCATAACCGGTCGGTAGATGACACCGAGAATCGGGCGATAGGTTTTGTCCGCTTGTTTCTCGACCAAGCCGACCATAATTGTGAATTCCCCGGTTTTCTGGATAAAATCCTTGGTCCCGTCAAGCGGATCAATTATCCAAACCAGTTCAGCGCCAAAACGGTCTTTGTCATCAACACCTTCTTCAGAGAGAA
>JAUVLY010000022.1 GCA_030600505.1 Candidatus Falkowiibacteriota bacterium | reverse complement strand
ACTGGCTGACAAAGGCAACACAGTCTTAATTATTGAACACAACCTGGACGTGATCAAGTCGGTTGACTGGATCATTGACCTTGGCCCCGAAGGCGGAGACGCCGGTGGTGAGATCGTCGCCCAGGGCACACCCCAAGATGTAGCAAAAATGAAAAACAGCTACACAGGGAAATATCTTAAAAAGATAATAAAATAGTTATATTTACCCGCCGAAGCTTCATGCGTAGGCGGGCCGGGAAATATCTAAAAAAGCTTTTGAAATAAATTTATTACATCCATATAGACACTGAGTGTCCCGCGGACACTTAGTGTTTTTTTTAAACAAAAAGAAAAACGGCATCCGTGCTGTCTTTCTTTTTTTAAGAGATAGCACGAGGATGCCGTATTAATTGATAGAGGGAAGAAACCTCAAGTCCGTTTTCCGGGTAGTTGAGATATCACAACCATTAAATACACAAGTATTATTGAGCAGAGTTCAATAATTCTTTTTTAATGGTTGCCTCATATCAGCAATTTTTTTACAAGATCTATTTAATTTAATATTATCACTTTTTAGAAATCTGTCAATTTTGGCTAATTTTAAATAAAATATTAGCGTTTTTATATGCTTAATTAATGGTTTTCCCCAAATACCTGGGCCGTGAAAATTTGGATTTCTGTAGCTTTATCTTTATAACAATTCGGCTGTAGACCGGCTTTTTGCGCGCACAGCTCAGAAAGGAAAGTCTCTTTGTCCCAGCCGGTTTCGGTCGCAACTTGCGGCAAAAACACACCGGACTGATAACCTTGTTTAATGATAACGCCATGCTTACCCATTTCTATTTTTTGCCAGTCTTCTATCCGCTCAGGCGCGGACAAAACGCTGATTTCATATTCAAGCTTGTCTAATTCGTTTTCGTTAACCGGAGGAAAACGCGGATCTTCCGTGCTGGCGGAAACCGCCACACTACGCACTACTTGCCAGAGCGGCCTAGCGGACGGAATAATTTGGCCAATACAACCACGCAACTCGCCCCTTATCTTAAGCGTAACAAAAGCCCCTTCCTGCCAATTTAACCTCTCATCCCGAATATCAAAATCCGGCAATCTCTCTCCTCTAACTTTCGCTCCAACGGTTTTTTTCGCTATATTTAGAAGCGCATCCTGTTGAATACCATTCAAATTTTTAATATCAACCTCAAATTTCCCTGTTTTCTGTTTTCTGTTTTCTGTTCTCTCGCCAAAGGCCATGCTTGCGTACCCCACCACTCGCGTCTTATCTCCCATTGCCGCGTCACCGCTACTCAAGTATTTAAGTATCTCCACTTGCTCCCAGTCTAATTTTTTTGCCAAAGTCATCAAGGTCTTCACCCCGTCAATCCCGCAACAAAGAGTTTGCTCACCCTGGATTGCTTGACCCTCAATCGTTTTTATATGCTCTTCCAAAGCTTTAATATCTCCACTTTTTATTTTTTCCAAAGTTTGCATGTCAATACGCTTAGCGTCAGCATAGCCGGGATAATGTGACAAGTCAGTAGACACTACTATTAAATCGTTTTCTCCCAAATTGTTGGCCAGGGCCGCGGCTAATTCCAGGTATGCCTTGTCACCGGTATTGCCAAACACAAGCGGCACAATTTTAAAACCGTCCCTAAGAACGGTTTGTAAGAACGGTAGCTGCACCTCTAGGGTATGGTCGCTGGTGTGCACCTCAGAGTTAAATTTGATTCCTTCACTTGATTTTACCAATCTATCCGCCATGTTACGATCAAGCGGTACTAGCCCGAATGGTGTCTCCCAGGCATCTGACTCATCAATCGCGATTCCCGGAAAATAATCCGTGTGCGAATTGCAAATAATTACCACAGTTTCTATTTCTTTTCCTTTGACTTGGTTAAAACCGTAAGCAGCCACCAACCCGGAATAATCGTAACCGGCATGCGGAACAATGATCGCCTTAGGGTTTAGAGTTAGCTCTAAACCTGACCCAACATCTTTTAAATAACTTTTTATTTTTTCACTTAGCTGAGTTTTATCAGCTGGATAGAACTGCCCGGCTACAGCTGGTGCTCTAATATTCTCGTAACTTGGAAAAATTTTGCCACTTGATTCCATATTTTTATTTATACAAGCAGGAAGAAAAACAACTATTAAAAACAAAACAAATTTTAACTTTTGAATTGTCATTTTGATTTTTGATTTTTGACTTATTATTATTTATTAATAGTTTCTAATATTTTTAATTCAATCTTATTTCTAGTTGTGTCCCAAACCGCGAAAGTGCCTTTCTGAAACATTCCTCCGAGTGTGCCGGGATTAACCGTATTAATTTTATTTTTCTCCTCTATCCAAGGCCTATGAGTATGGCCATAAAATATATAATCACATATACCTTTTTTCTTAACTTCTTCAATCAAAAATGGCTCATGGCAAAGGCCAATACTATAATTATCCAGTTTAAAAAATCCTAAACGACCATAATTATTTATATTAGCATATTTTTCTATTTCCTTCTCTTTATATAAATTAATATTGCCTCTCACTAAATGTATTGTCCCCGGAAAGCTCGCGGCCATGGTCCCTATTGTTTCAATATTTGTTACATCACCGCAACAAATTAATTCCTCAATATTGTTGTTCTCGCACCAGGACAAACATTTATTTAAATTTACATGATTATCGTGAATGTCAGAAATTATTATTACCTTCATATCTCGTGTAAAATATAATTTTTAATTCGTATGTGCCGCATTTGTAGCGCGGCTTTTTGCGCTAGCAAAAATAACATTAGTCCATTATACCGGGATTTTTCTTAACCATTCTAAATATAATTATCTGAAAAAGTATAGTGCTAACCAAAGCCGTAAGCACCAAGGCTGAATACAGCGTAGGTGGTAAAAGGCCAATGCTAAGGGCAATATAGGCAATCGCCAATTCCACTGCCCCCCGGGAATTCATACCCCAGCCAACCAAAAATAATTGTTTCGGCCTAAGTTTAGTTATCGGTTTTGTTAAAAACACCCCTATAATCTGGCTCAAGGTGGCGACGACAAGCACAATTAAAAATATCCACCAATCTAGCCTTAAAGAATGAAAATCAAACTTGATCCCCATATTAACAAAAAAGAAAGGCACCAGAGTAAACAATAATAATTTTTCTATTCGTTTTAGCTTAGCGCTGAAACGATCCAATGAATAATGCGCCATCATACCGGCGAAAAAGGCCAAAAGAACCGCGAACAAAGTAAACAATTCTGACACTTGAAAACCGCGCGTAAAAATATAGCTGACAAGCAGAAGCAAAAATACCCCGATAATATCATTAATAATACCGGTGCCCATAAGAAGCGCTCCGAGCTTGGTCTTAAGCTTTTTCAGCTGCAATAATACGCGGGCCTTTGTCCCTTCGGCCGTAACTCCGAAGCAAATACCCATAATAATTGCCGCCGGCAAAGCAAAGCCCAGAAGGGTAAAAACGATCGTGCCGATTAAAAGCGATGTAGACAAAGTAAAAAGAGTTACAACAATAGCGTCTTTCTCTTCTTTAAAAAGCAAATTACCCGACACCTCAAAGCCGGCCAAAAACATCAACGTGATCAAGCCAATTATTGCCAAACCATTTACCATTGCTTCGTGTCCTAGGATCAAATGCTCATAAACGAAGGGAATAGTAAAAAGCAGGCCAGCCACGATCATGCCTATTACTTTTGATAAATGCAAACGATGGGCTGCGCGGCTAAAGCCGTAGCTAACCAGAATTATTATAAACAATTTAAAAGCAATATCCATAAAAATTAAAACATAAAATAATATATCTCATAACCCATACCAAGAACAAACAAAGAAATAAAGAAATAAATTATATAATTCGGGGTCTGCCATTTTAGTATTTGTAAATTATATTTTTTAGCTTTCATACTTCTGAAAATTAACAAAAGCATAATCGCGGACAAACCACCCGCCACCCCGCCGGCAAAACTAATAACATCGGTAAGACTTCTAATTCCCATTAAATACAAACCATATGGGACAAAAACCGCCAAAGCCCAAGCCAGTGTTTTGTTGACCTTAAAATCCCACCACAATGTTTCCTTGATTGCCTCGGTTACCAAAAGAACCGAGGTGGTCATGGTTAGAACCCCAAAGATCAAAGCAAATAAAATCACCCCATTATTTATTGTCTGGCCTAATCCTACCAGGGCATCGGGAGTAGTCCCAGTGCCGGATATGCCGACAATAGTTAGAGTAAATAAAATAGTAATAAACATCGGTATAAAAGTACCTAAACGGACAGCCCGTTTTATTTGTTTGGGATCTTTTTTAAGAAGTTTAACCACAATCGGAATGGACCCATTGCCGTCCAAAGCCATTAAAGTCGCCCCATAAGGAAGCAGCATATATCTCCAATCCAGAGAAACAAAATTGCCGGTGTCTATCGCGCCCCACCCTTTAATTACTATAAATGTAACAACGGTAATTAACAGCCCGCTCATAACTAGTTCAACCCGGGCGATCGTACTGATGCCAAAGTAAACAACAATCGCCCCGATAAAAAACACCGCGCTGGCATAAATAAATTCGTTGCCCCCCAATATTGGAGAAAGTAGTTGATTTAAAAAAATACCAATAATTATAATATATGCCAAAAGGGCACCATAATTACCAACAATTTTGGCTAGAAAAATAATATTCTTTCCCGCTCTACCCAGATAAATCCCCGCATAGCCCGGCATACGATGATAAGTGCTGGTTACCACTACCATATTGGCATAAATCATGTGTTGAAAATACTGAACGCCGCCGAAAAAAATAATAAAGATCAAAAACGGTACTACGCCACCCTGCGCCACTACAAAAGGCAAACCAAACATGCCCACGCCAAATATATAGCCAATCATCACAGCCACCGCGCGCAACATGTCTTTGTTAAGCATTTTTTTGATATTTTTAACTTATTGTGTTTAAAAACTATTTAAAAACCTCTTGTCATTCTGAGGAGCGTAGCGACGAAGAATCTCGTCTCTATATCCACGGGATTCTTTACCACAGGCACTTCCTTCGGTCGCGCTGCGCTCAGAATGACAAGAGGTCTAAAGGCTACTTCCTGATCTTAATATCATAATCAATCTGTTCAATTTTTCTAAGGCTTGACTTGGCCTGATCATACTTGGTCCGTAGATATCCGGTCATATCAAATTCAACCAAACTGGCCATAATTTCATTAATTATTTTTTTCACTTTTTTAACTTCAGCGTTATTTCCTTGAGCGGCTTCATTTATGGCCCGGCGAACCAATTCACCGGTTAAATCACATAGTCCGCCCAAATAACCGTCAAAATTTATCTTAATATTCTTAAATTTTTCAATTTTTTTACCGTTAATTACCAAGAAAAAAGTCTTGGCTTCAACATATTCTTCCACCGCTGCCCGATATGAGCCTTCTTGATTGATTCGTCTGTGGCCAAACTTTTTATCTAGTTTTATTAATACTTTCTCTATCTCCTTAAGGCTTTCATCGGCTTTTTTATTGTCACCGCGATGCAGTGAAAAAATCACCCTTTTTGAATCGTGTAAAACCACGTTTGACAAACTAATTATCTGCCGCCGCTCATTATTTTTCTCATCATGCTCTTCTTTCAACTTTTGAATGAATGTTTTATTAATCATTTTGTTACTAATTACGAATTTATTACGAATTTACATAATTACTTTGTTACTAATTACGAATTATTACAAATTTACATATACAAAATTTGATTTAAAATGTTGGAGCAAGGCCTCTGGCCTGCGACGCTCAAAGCGATAAAATTTCGCGGGCGGGACGCCCGGCTCAAACATTGTAAAAAATTATTCGTAAATTTGTAATGATTAATAATTCGTAACCTGTTATTTTTCTTCTGAGACACGGAAAACCTCTTCAATCGTCGTTACCCCTTCCAAGGCTTTTAGCACGCCGTCTTGTACCATGGTTATCATTCCAGCCTTTACTCCGGCATTGCGCATATCGTATTCACTGGCTTTACCGGAGAGAATTAATTTTTCAAGCTCTTCGTTTAACACCATAATTTCATAAACACCAATCCGTCCCTTATAGCCAATCCCTTGGCAGGCCTCGCAGCCGTTGCCTTTAAAAAAGCGCAAATTATTAAAATCAACTTTCTTTCTCTGGTCATCACTCAGGCTCTCAAGAATACTCGTCACCCTGGCCATTTTTTCCGGTTCTATTTTTACTTCTTTCTTGCACTTGCTACAGACCCGCCTAACCAGACGTTGCCCGATTATCGCGTTAAGAGCCGGAGCCAAAAGAAACGGCTTCGCACCCATAGATACAAAACGCGGTACGGTGCCGGCCGCGTCATTGGTGTGAATAGTTGACAATACCAAGTGGCCGGTAAGCGCCGCCTGAATGGCAATCTCGGCTGTTTCCAGATCACGGATCTCCCCGACCATAACCACATCCGGGTCCTGGCGGACAATTGACCTAAGGCCTTGGGAAAAAGTATATTTTTCACTAGTCTGCGACTGATTAACCCCCTCAAGCTGATATTCAATCGGATCTTCAATAGTTATTATTTTTGTTTCTTGATTATTTAATTTTTTTAATATCGCGTAAAGGGTAGTGGTTTTACCGCTACCGGTTGGACCGGTTGTTATTATCATGCCATTGGGCCGTTCCACTTCCTTTTTCAACTGTTCATAGGCATGGCCCCGAATACCCAGTTGCTCAAAAGCAAGTCCGGCCGTACTGGAGCGAAGCAAACGCATCACTACGCTTTCGCCATAATTAGTGGGTAAAAAAGAAGCGCGAATATCAATCCGGTCATCTTTCATGTCAATGGACATCCGTCCGTCTTGCGGTTTATCATCAATATTTATCTTTACCTTAGCCAGGCTTTTCATGCGGGAAATAATTTTTTTCCATAACTCTTTATTAATTTCAGCCGCGTCATGGAGAACACCGTCAATCCGAAAACGTATTTTTATGCTTTTCTCTTCCGCTTCAATATGAATATCGGAAGAATTGGTTTTTACAGACGCGGCCATGATCATAGCCACAATATCGGTAATTTTGGCCTTGTCAATTTCCGCTTGCAAATCCTTAAAGCTGGAAAATTTTTCACTAAACATGTTAAGGTCAGCTTCGGTTAAATCAACGCCCCGGCTTATCTTGCGAACTTTGGGAATAGACCGATACTGCTTAAAAGCATAAAGTAAACTATTGTTTGAGATTAAATAGATCTCTACCAGGCTATGCTGTTTCTCCCTAAGGCCGACAGCAATTGCCTTTATCTCCGGTACCTCGGGATGGGTGGCACCAAGACGGACATTTTTGCCGTCATAAAAAAAACATACCACATTAAGCTGTTTAGCTCTTTCTTCAGGGATCAAAACCAAAGCTTCCGGGCTAACCGGAAAACCAAACAAATTAATATACGGTATTCCCATATCACGCGCTTTTGCCTGGGTGCTGCGCTCCGTCTCCTTGGCCTTTATCTCTTTTTGCTTAACTTGAAACTTGGCTTGCGCGCTCTGATCATCGCCTATCCCATCCCCCCGGGAGGCCATTATCAGATCTTCGATAGATTGTAAGTCGTCACTCATAAAAAAAGAAAGCAGATAGCAGATAGCAGATAGCAGAATTTATAAAACATAATATGATTAATATTCTGCTATCTGCTATCTGCTTTCTGCCATCTAAAAACGTGTATTATTATCGAATTAATTTAATAAATTTAAATGTAATACTTAAACCAAACTATCCTTAACTCATTCTTTTCCAAATACTCTTATTAATTTACTAACTCCACCGCGAGAAACTAATTCGACAAATAAACTGGTCCAGGACGTTACTTGAAAAGCGGATAAAAATGAACCGGTTAAAACAATAAAAATAACATAAACTACCGTGGCGACTATAACCATTGCCCAAAAATTAAATAAAAATGCAAATTTAGCAAACAGTAAAGCCATGAAGAAAAACGGAATTGAAATAATCAAAAAGACCAATATCAGGGCCGCACCGACCAAAAAATTAATAAAGAACAACAGGAACGCCATTTCCAGACTAACCAACCAATTTTTTATAAATAATTTCCAGCCTTGCGTGATCGCGGCTAAAAATCCAGCTTCTTTTATAACTACGAAGGCAATCGCGTATTTAATTATAAAAGAAAATATTATAGATATTGGGATAAAAAGTATAAACGAAATAATATATAGTGAACTGCTTAAAGCAAAATCTACTTTACCAATTGATGAGATAATCGGCAGACTGAGGGCGATAAACAAAGCATATACGGCAATCCTGAAAATAACGTTAAGGCCAAACACAGGCCAAAACTTTTTTATTCCAACATTCAAACCATCTTTGAAATCGTGCTTCTTGTTGGCACGAATCCTACCGGCGCTATGAACCAAGGCAATTTGCGAAGTAATGGCTAGCCACATTAAAAATAAACTTACCAATACTATTAACAAAAGCACTCCCAGGGCCAAAAACAATGAGAAAGGATCCTGCCGGGAAAGCTGGGCTAAACTTTTAAATATTTGCAAACTAAAAATTCCGGTTTCCGAGAGGCGCTCAAGACCAGGAAAGAAAGCTCCGGTTTTACCGTTAAAACCGCGGAATAATAATTCAAATTCTCCGGCATTACCGAGCAAAGCGGCAAAAAGGCCAAAAAACCATAAATATTTATTGTGCCAAGCACTCTTTAGGGATTGGCCCAAGATATCACGATAAAGAGTCATATAATTACCTCCTTTAATAATAAAAACCTTATGCTTATTATAACATAATATTCTGTTAAGGGGCAAGAAAATAAAATATAACTACCTACTGTCATTCTGATCCCGCGAAGCGGGAGAAGAATCCCGTTTAATTAACACTTTACGTCATTCTCGAGATTCTTCATTGCGCTTCGCTTCATTCAGAATGACAATATTTTTTAATATTTTATACATTCAGCAAACAGTTACAATAAAAATTAGGCTGGGTTTTAAACCCAGCCTAATAAAATATTTTATTTATAATTATTTTTCTTCTTGTCTTTCTTTCTTTCCTACCAATTCTTCAAACCGTTCCCGCTCAATAGTTTCTTTAGACAATAATTCTTTAACTATTTTTTCTAGTATGTCATTTTTGGTTTTTATGATTTCCTTAGCCATCTCACCGGCTCGCGCAATAAAAGCATTTATTTCTTCGTCAATTTGTTCAGCCACCTTCTCGCTGTAATCACGCTGTTCAGTGATTTCCCGCCCCAGAAATATCATTTCATCCTTTGTGCCATAAGTACGCAGACCAAGCTTCTCCGACATGCCATAGTCGGTGATAAGATGCCTGGCTAAACTAGTGGCCCGCCGCAGATCAGAGGTTGCTCCGGTAGTTACTTCGTTAAAAATTTCTTTTTCAGTCAAATGACCGCCCAAGAGTACGGCAATCTCTTCCATATACTCAGTTTTTGTGTGCATATGTTTATCCTCGGTCGGCATCTTAATGGTGTAACCAGCGGCTTGTCCGCGGGCAATAATGGATATTTTATGCACCGGATCGGTATTTGGCAAAAAATGCGCGACCAAAGCATGGCCAGCCTCATGATAAGCGGTTATCTTTCTTTCCTTTTCGGTAATAACCCGTGATTTTCTTTCCGGCCCCATCATTACTTTTTCTATTGCCTCATAAAGCTCATCCATATTAATAATCTTTTTATTGCGCCTGGCCGCCAATATCGCCCCTTCGTTAAGAAGATTGGCCAAATCAGCGCCGCTAAAACCGGGCGTACGCTCCGCCACTTTCCGCAGGCTTACTTCCTTGGCTAAAGGCTTTTTGCGGGCATGTATCTTGAGTATTGCTTCCCGGTCGGCTATATCCGGGCTGTCCAGCACTACTTGCCGGTCAAACCTACCCGGTCGAAGCAAGGCCGGGTCCAACACGTCCGGCCGGTTAGTCGCCGCCATTACGATAATATTGGTAGTTGGGTCAAAGCCGTCCATTT
>JAUVLY010000075.1 GCA_030600505.1 Candidatus Falkowiibacteriota bacterium | reverse complement strand
GCCGGAGGCCTTGCTCCAACGTATATTTTGTTTGAGCCGGGCGTCCCGCCCGCGAACTTTGTCGTTTCGAAAGTCGCAGGCCGGAGGCCTTGCTCCAACGTATATTTTGTTTGAGCCGGGCGTCCCGCCCGCGAACTTTGTCGTTTCGAAAGTCGCAGGCCGGAGGCCTTGCTCCAACGCAATAAATAATATGCCAAAAAAAACCATAAATATATTCGGAATTAATATTGATAATTTTACCAAAAGCGAGCTGCGCGAGAAGCTTGACTCTTTTTTAAGTGGAAACAAACAAAATTTAATTGTCACGCCAAATCCGGAGATAATTTTGCGCGCCGGCCATGATGAAGAATTATTTTATATCCTTAATCATGCCCAGCTTCGCGTACCGGACGGCAGCGGCCTTTGGTTTGCCGGCATTGGCCTTTTTAGATTTATTCACCGTGTTACCGGTGTTTGGTTAAGCAAAAAATTATTATTTAGAGCCGAGAACAAATATAGAATTGCGATATTCAATTGGACGGATGGTTTAAATGATAGTAAAAATTTAAAATCAGAGCTTGAAAAAAGATATAAAAATATTAAATATTTAATATTTGATATTAACAGGGATGGCTTGGCAGTAGATTGGGACAAAGTTAATAAGTTTAAGCCAAATATCGCGTTTTGTACTTTGGGCGCGCCGTATCAGGAGAAATTTCTTTTTCATAATTTGAAAAAAATGCCTAGTGTACGTGTCGCGGCCGCGGTTGGCGGGGCTTTTGATTTTTTAACCGGAAAAGTTGCCAGAGCGCCCAAAATAATTAGAATACTTTTTATTGAATGGGTTTGGCGAGTTCTTAAACAATCCAAAGGAAAAAGGATCTGGCGTTTAAAACGTATTTACCAGGCCGCTGTGGTTTTCCCAATTAAATTTGTTAAATGGCGATTTATTTGGCCGTTTAAATACCGGACTAATGTTTCCTGTTTAATGTATAAAAAGGAAAATAATCGTTATAAAATATTGGTAGTGGAAAGAGCGGATCAGAGCGGGCATTGGCAATTACCGCAAGGTGGTTTGGATGGTCTAAGCCTTAAAGAAGCCGGGCAAAAAGAGTTAAGGGAAGAAACCAATAATAATAAATTTGTCTTTAAGGCCGGGTATCCAAATTTGCATAAATATCGTTTTCCCATAGATTCACCCCGGCATCGAGGTGCGAGATATACAAGACACACCGGCTACAAAGGGCAAAAACAGGGATTAATAATTGTAGAGTTTATAGGTAGTGACACGGATATTAAAATTAATTTCTGGGACCATTTAGCCTGGAAATGGGTGGATCCTGATGACATTATTAATATTGTTCATAACTACCGCAAGGAGGCTATGCAAAAATATATGGAGAAATTCAGACTGTTGACAGAAAATAATTAGAGTGGTAAAGTAAGAATGTAAGGAATTCTTACTTTTAATATAAACTTAACTATATGACCAAAATAGTAAAAGCAACGTCAAAGGGTCAGATTACACTACCGGCAACTTGGCGAAAACAATTTAATACTGATCAATTTTTATTGAATTTTACCAAAAATAAGCTTATTATTGAGCCTATAGGAATTATTTCAAAAAAAGACAGGCTTGCTTCCCTAAAAGAAATTATCAAAAATGAAAAAAAGATGGGTGGTGAAATTGTATTTGACGCTATCAGAGATAATAAAGGGGAAGGTGTTGAGTTAGGGAAATTTATTAAAATATTGGAAGATATTGATGGACAAGATAACAAAATTTCTAAAAAAACTTCCTCCAAAAAAAAGAAAAGCCCTGCTAAGTAAAGTTGACCGATTGATAAATCGTGAGATTATTGGCTTGGATATAAAAAAGCTTAAGAGTACTGGATATTTCCGTTTGCGTACAGGGGATATTCGGTTGTTCTTTTATTATGATAACGGCTTTTTTAAAGTTGATTCAGTGGGGTTTAGAAACAGCAAAACTTATAAAAATATTAACAAACGAAAGTAATAATATGAAATTCAAACTAAAAAAATATCTTTATCTTGTAAATGACGTAACCAATACTTTACTTAATAAGGAGCGTTTATATGATAAGGAAATCGCGCATAAGTTGCGCGTTGCTTTAATAATTGCATCCATACTACTATTATTAAGTGTTTTGCTTAATATATATCAAGTTGTTACGTAGCATGTTACGTAACAATTACGTAACAGTAAATTAGTTATATTAAATAAATGTCCAGGATTAGAACACGTTTTGCCCCATCACCAACCGGATTTTTGCATATCGGCAGCCTTCGTACTGTCCTTTTTGCATATTTAATCGCCAAAAGCAATGACGGGGATCTAATTTTGAGAATTGAAGATACAGACCAATCACGGAAAGTTAAGGGTGCAAAAAAATCATTAACAAATATTCTTGATTGGATAGGAATTAAATTTGATGAAGGGCCTGGGATTATACGCGGCGCTACAAATGCCGCCCATGCGAATGGGGAAGATGTAGGTGATTTCGGACCGTATGTGCAAACAGAAAGATTGGACATTTATAAAAAATATGCGGACCAACTAATTAACGAAGGCAAGGCTTACCGCTGTTTTTGTACGCCCGAAAGGCTTGCAAAAATGCGCGAAGATCAGCAAGCCAAAAAATTACCGCCTCGCTATGACCGGCGATGTCGTGATCTGGGCCAAAACGAAATAGAAAAAAATTTAAAAAACAACAAACCCTTCGTTATTCGGCAAAAAATGCCAAAGACGGCAGAAGTAATTGCCCATGATGAATTACGTGGTGATATAAAATTTGAATCCAGTGACTTAGAAGATCATGTGTTAATTAAATCCTCAGGAATTCCAACCTATCAGTTTGCCAATGTAGTAGATGACCACACAATGGAAATTAGCCACGTGCTTAGGGGAGAGGAGTGGATTCCGAGTTTTCCTAAGAATATTCTTTTATATAAAGCCTTTGCTTGGACACCACCAAAGTTTATTCATATGCCCCTTACTTTGAATAAAGGCGGTGGCAAACTGAGCAAAAGACAGGGTGACGTTAGTGTAGAAGATTATAAGAAAAAAGGTTATTTACCCGAGGCTTTAATAAACTTTAGTGCATTATCAGGTTGGCATCCTAAAGGTGACAACGAAATTTTTTCACTAAGTGAATTAGTAGGTGAGTTCAAAATCAAAGACATGGGTATTAGTCCTTCTGTTTTTGATATCGAGAAACTGGATTATTTAAATGGTTATTATATTCGGAAAATGGAAATTGAAAAGTTGGTTGGGTTATGTATGCCGTTTTTAGAGAAAAATTTGTCAAAGACCACAGACAACAGACCACAGACAACAGAATATATTAAAAAAGTAGTAGCTCTGGAGCAAGAAAGATTAAAACGACTGGATGAGATAGGGGACTTGACTGAATTTTTCTTTTTGGATAAACTGGACTATCCGGCTGAACTGCTTGTTTGGAAAAAAATGGAAGCTAGCGAAGTGAAGCCTAACCTGGAATTAATAATTAAACTGCTTGAAAAAATTCCTGACAAGAACTGGACTGATGATTCAATTGAAGAGGGGATAATTAGTTATTTGAAAGCCAAAGATTTAAAGCTGGGAAATTATCTCTGGCCTATGCGAGTGGCCCTAACCGGCCGCCAGGCCAGCCCCGGTCCCTTTGAAGTAGCAGAAGTGCTAGGAAAAGATGTAAGCCTAAAAAGATTAAAATCAGCTAGTATTAAATAAAAATTAATCAACTACTTGACCAATTTACTTAAATACATTATAATATTTTTAACCTATGAAATAAGAACAAAAGGAGGGGACAAATGAAAATGAGCAGAAGAATAGTTATGTTTGTACTGGGGTTAGTAATTGTATCTGTATTTGCAATTGTTGTAACAACGCTGGCGAATAATGTTAAAATTCAAGCTTCAAAAAATTTGGTGCTTATCAAGAAATAGACCAATGGGCCGCATATAGATAAATGGAGGATTATCTAGCGGCTCTTTAAATTTTCTCTGATTTATGCTATAATAATGCCAGATAACTCTATAAAAACGTTGGAGCAAGGCCTCTGGCCTGCGACTTTTGAAGCGACAAAATTTCGCGGGCGGGACGCCCGGCTCAAACGGATTTATTCGGATTTAATTATGAAAAAGAAAGTAACAAAAATAAATGAGCTAGTTTTATTTTTACTGATAATTGGTTTATGCGCGAGTGCGGTAAACCTTGTTTTTATTGCCAGCGAAAAAAGCGCGGACGCGCAAATTGACTACAACAATAACACTTCCTCGCTCCTGAATAAAGAATTGAAAGATTTAAATAATGGAATCGGGGACAAGAAAAAAGAGATTGAAAGGCTGCAAGACAAGCAAAAGAAATTTTCCGACGCCATCAGCGC
>JAUVLY010000079.1 GCA_030600505.1 Candidatus Falkowiibacteriota bacterium | reverse complement strand
ATAATCAAGTTAGTGTTGTTTTTGACAGTAAACTATATTTACAAAAAATATATTAGATAAAGAATGATACAATTAGAATAGCTAATTTTAAATAAATGTAGCAAAATACTTGATTAATTGTTGCATAAATGATACAATTAGAGTATAAAAATGATACAATTATATGGAAAAATTAAGTAAGCGACAAAAATTAATCCTGCAATTTATTCAAAATAATAAGGGAGTAAGTACAAAAGAAATTCTTAATGAAATTAATAAGCAAAACGAAAAAGAATTAAGAAGACTAACAATAATACGCGACTTGGATGATTTATTGCAAAACGGTTTAATATTTCGGTCTGGCCATGGCCGGGGAGTGCGATACTTGCCGGGAGAAAATCAATGGTTGCATTATTTTGATCCGCAAAATTATTTTAAAACAGACCCGGACGAAAGAAGAATACGATTTGAAAGTTTTAATTTTAATATTTTTGAGTCTTACAAATTTCTGTTTAATAAAAACAAAAAAGAAGAATTGAAAAAGCTTAATTCAAAATATCAAAAACGATTAGTTGATATTTTGCCAGTCATTTTTCAAAAAGAAACTGAACGTTTGATAATTGAATTTGTCTGGAAGTCATCACATATTGAAGGCAATACTTATTCGCTTCTTGATACGGAATTTTTAATAAAAGAAAATCGTGAAGCGCCGGGCCATAGCAAATTTGAAGCAATGATGATTCTAAATCAAAAAAGGGCGATTGATTATGTTTTTGCCAATAAAAAAGAGTTTAAAGTGCTTGATGCTGATAAAATTATTAACCTCCACGCGATGATAATCAAAGAGCTTGGCGTGGGTGAAGGGATAAGGAAAAAAATAGTTGGAATTACCGGGACAAAGTACCAGCCGATATCAATACACCAAAAGTTAGTTGAAGCATTGGATGAGGCCATTGAATTGATAAATAAAACCAGCAGCGTGTTTGAGAAAGCTGTACTTACAAATTTATTAATTGCCTATATTCAGCCATTCAACGATGGCAATAAAAGAACATCCAGAATGGTTGGCAACGCGGTTTTATTGGCGCATGGCTATTGTCCTTTGTCTTTCCGCAGTATTGAGACTCTAGAGTATAAGAAGGCTGTACTTTTATTCTATGAGCAGAACAGCGCTTTGTATTTTAAGGAATTATTTGTTGAGCAGTTTAAGTTCGCGGTTGATAATTATTTTAGAGTTTAGTAGAATTTTTGGATAACAAAAACCTCAGCTAATGAGCTGAGGTTTTTTTGTGCTTAAATATTTTATTTTCTTTTTTTATGTTTTTCTTTCCATTTCTCAATTTCCGCGTGATTACCGCTTTTTAGAACATCTGGAACATTGTACTTTTTACCTTTTTCATCGATAAATATCTCCGGCCGGGTATATTGAGGATACTCAAGCCGATTGCCGATTGCCGATTGCCGATTGCCGATTTTTTCAGAAAAACTTTCTTCTTTAAGTGATTCAGGATTTCCCAATACACCAGGCAGTAGGCGAGTAATGGAGTCAACTATTGCCATAGCCGGTATTTCCCCACCGGTTAGGACATAGTCGCCAATTGAGATCTCTTCATCTACAAAATTTAAGATCCGCTCATCCACTCCTTCATAGCGCCCACAAATAAGAATAATATCATCAAGTTTAGAATAATCACGAGCCATAGGCTGTGTCCAAGTTTTCCCTTTAGCAGAAAGTAGTATGATCTTAGTGTTTTGAATTTGTGATTTGGTATTTATTTGTTTTTTGTTTTTTGTTTTTTTGCTGATTTCATGAATCGCGCGATACAAAACATCCACTTTCATCACCATACCCGCTCCACCCCCATACGGGGTGTCATCTACGGTTTTATGTTTGTCCGTAGTCCAATCGCGTAAATTGTAAATTTTAATTTTTATCTTCTTATTATCTTGAGCACGCTTAATAATGCTCTCGGAAAAATATGAATCAAAAATTGTTGGGAATATCGTAATTATATGAAAGTTCATATTTGGTAAATTTTAAGAAAATTTTAGTAAGCAGACAACAGACAGCGGACCGCAGAAAATAAGTTAGATATATATTCGCATTCTGTGGTCTGCTGTCTGCTGTCTGTCGTCTAGTATATTAACGCACAAAGAGCCACTCCTGATTCGGTGTGGCTCCGTGCTATAAATAAAATTTGATTTTTATTTAGATTTTCAGATCATCAACACTTGAAGTGTCGATCTCAGCATCAGTGCTTGTTGGGCGAGGACCTCTGGTTGATCCTTCTGGCTCGGTGATTTTTAAATTCACTCGGGCGTTGTTTTTAGCGCCAACAATTTTGAGTAAAGTGCGGATTGCTTGAGCGGTTTGACCGCGACGACCGATAACATAACCCATATCAGCCGGGTTAATATCAAGAGTCAAGAGAACACCACGCTCATCAACTGTGCGAGTTGCTTTTACGTCATCTGGGTTGGCGACAATGTTTTTCACCACATACTCCAGAAACTGTTGATCCAAGTTGGATTCTGCCATAGCATTACTTAAGACTTCTTCCAAATCGTTCTTATTTGGTATTTCCTTTTAGGTTATTCCATTTAGTTCGACTTGAAAGAGCTCGTATTAATAATTACAGATTTGTGATTTTTTAATAATATCAGAATAGTTTGATTTTGTCAAGAACATGTTTATTCTTTCTTTTCCTCAGCCTTCTCTTTTTTTACTTCTGGCTTAGGCTCTTCCTTAGCTTCAGCTTTTACTTCTGGCTTGTTCCCAGTCTTCTCTTCTTTTATTTCGGATTTAGCTTCTTCCTTAGGTTTAACTTCGGCTTTCTTTTCTGCTGGCTTGTCCTCCGTAGCCTTGGCGGAGGGGGAAGCTTTTGCGTCGGCTGGCTTGTCCGCCGTAGCTTTAGCGTCGGAGGATGCTTCGTCCTTCTTTTTTTTCTTAGGATAAAATGACTTTTCTTTTTTACCCTCAATAATTTTGTTATTAATTAGCAAATTATTAACCGTAGCTGACATACCGGCGCCCTTGCTAAGCCAGTGCTTAATTCGGTCTTCTTTTACCTTTACTTCCTTATTAAAAGGATTATAGGTACCCAAAATTTCCAAAGCCCGTCCATAGGGATCTTTGGTTTTTTCGGAAATGACCAAGCGATACATTGGTTTTTTCTTTTTACCAATTCTAGATAATCTGATTGTTAGCATATTTAGTTTATATCTGCCTGCCTGTGGGCAGAGCTGTATTTAATAGTTATTGAATATTAGCTTAAAAATAATAATTTGTCAATTTGAGCGGGTAGCGGGAATCGAACCCGCGTCACCAGCTTGGAAGGCTGAGGTAATAGCCACTATACAATACCCGCGTGTCGGAGCGCCGGGACTCGAACCCGGGATCTCATCGTCCCAAACGATGCGCCTTAGCCAACTAGGCCACGCTCCGCGTGTGCCGGGGGAGAGAATCGGACTCTCGACACAAGGATTTTCAGTCCTTTGCTCTACCACTGAGCTACCCCGGCGATTTAACAGTTAACAATTAACTTTTTAACAGTTAACCAGGGCTGATAGAGTTAATTGTTAAAAGTTAATTGTTAACTGTTAATATAGTTGCGGGGGTCGGATTCGAACCGACGACCTCCAGGTTATGGGCCTGGCGAGCTGCCACTGCTCTACCCCGCTTCTTTATAACAATTAACTATTAACCATTAACACTTAACACCTTTTATTCTCGGTTAATTGTTAATTGTCAAAAGTTTATTGTTGAATACGTGGGCGTACATGGATTCGAACCATGGACCTCTTCCTTATCAGAGAAGCGCTCTAACCAACTGAGCTATACGCCCTTTGCTAACTATTAACAATTAACTTTTGACAGTTAACTATAATTTTAAGAAGTTAATTGTTGTTAAGAAGCGCTCTAACTTTCCCCCGCCGAGGCGGGGCAAGCTGAGCTATACGCCCGTGTTAGCAAGTTAACTTTTAACAATTAACAATTAACCATGACTTTAAGAAGTTAATTGTTAAGTGTTAACTGTTAATAGTTGCTAATAACAAAAAAGATTGGCTCTCATTTGATAAAGGACCAATCTTTTTTGCTTTTAAAGTAAAGAACGGCCCCATAATACCCGTTCAAAGGTGTTTGGAGCTTATAAGCGTCAATTTGCTTTGCCTCGCTCTAATAAAATTAGAGTAGGCCCGACCTTGGTTTTGCACTTGGTCCTCGAATAATCGAGGCCAGTGCTCACCGTGATCTCCCTAGAAAGGAGGTGATCCATCCACAGCT
>JAUVLY010000070.1 GCA_030600505.1 Candidatus Falkowiibacteriota bacterium | reverse complement strand
ATTTCAGACTGGGCTGACCGGTAATCATCGTTTAGCTTATCAAGGCTTTTAACATTTTTTTTGTTTTCTCTTTGAAGGGCTGCCAGAAATTTTGCTAGTTTCGCATAATCCAGTCGTAAGTTTTGGTGTTTTTCTTCTAATTTCTTGGCTGCTTCTGCAATTTTTGCAAGCACTAAAAGTTCAGCTTTCAACCCGGAACCTTCCTCTGTCGCTTCGGAATCTTTTTGTTTAGCTTCTGCTAAAGCCTTTTCTAGCCCGGCTATTTCACCAGTTTTGAAAGCTAGCTGGTTGCGAAGATCAGTATTTGTGTTTGTAAGTTTAGTTTGTATATTTGTATATACCAAATTAAACAGTATAAATGCTACGAAAATTATTGCTACAGCCGCAATTAGAAATAGTTGTTTTTTACTTTCCATGATGCACCTCCCCTTTTGTGCGGTTTAGGTTTATATTTTGTAAAGACCAATGTGAAGTTATACTTTATATTAATATTTATTAAGAGTCAAATAAATTCATAAATCAGGCGCTAGCAACACTATCTCCCGCCAAACCCGCTGCCCCTCTCTACCGTAAATAATTGTGTTTCTGCTCGTTAAATTTACAGTTTTATTTTTTTGTAAATTTTTAGGAATAGGATTAATTATTTTAAAATCTGTTAAGTTGGGGGTTATGCGTTCCAAGTTATGAGTTACGCGAAAAATAGGCCAGACCATAACTATTCGGCCATTCGCAACAAGCACTTTTTTAAATTCTTTCAGCGCATTTGAATATAGTTTATTAAGCTCAGCAACGGTTTGTCTAATATTGATTTTTCCTCGTTGAGGACCGAGATATGGTTCAGTGACTATCGTGTCGATTGAGTTTGGTTTAATTTTTTTGGTTAATTCAGTAGCATTGAGATCATGAATTTTGAATTTTGAATTTTGAATTTTGAATTTATCTTCTATCCATTTTAAATTTTTCCCGGTGTCATTTATAGCCTTAGTTGAATTATCAGAGCCAATTATGTTTTTATGTCCCATTATGAGTGCTTCAGCAAGGACAGTGCCGGAACCGCAGAAAGGGTCCAGTAGGCACACCTCACCCCGGCCCTCTCCTTTCCCTCGACCTGGCTCGGGACAGGCGTAAGGAGAGGGAGCTAAGGATAAGTTTATCATGATTTGGGCGAGTTTGGGCGGGAGCATGCCGGATTTATTATCCCGTTCCGGCCGGCCATAATCGCGGTAAGACAACTCCTTAAATGGTTGGACTGCCAGAGTACGCGCAATATAGAGATTCTTGTTATCAGCGATCAGGACGATTTCGAAACCCGGTCCGGTTAATTTGTTTTGCTCTATCACTACGCTTGATAGAGTTCGCTCTTTGCTGGTTACCCAGCGGCAGGAGACCTTGTTTTCCCGTAAATGATTTTTTATCTTCATGGCTAGGGTTTTGGCGTCAAATTTTCCCGGGCCATAATAAGAAAAGCCGTATTTGAATTTGCCCTCACCAGGGTTTAATAGTTTGATAATTTTGTCTGTTTGGTCCGTATAGCGGTTGGCAATTTTTTCTATGCGGCCGATTTTAATCGTGCCGCCAAGTTTTTTTATCAGCTTAGACGGGTTTATATCATTATCAAAATCAAGCAGTAAAACATTGCCCAAGAGTTTAATTTCTTTGGAGTTTTTTGCCAAGCTAAAGACCGCTGATAATTCAGCCAGTGACAGAACTGGGTTAGAACCGAGGATAAAAAAATATTTCATATATGTTTTGTTTAATTTATATTATAACCTTAGCAAGAAAAGCGCGTACTTGCAAAAAAATATTCAATATGCTAAAGTGCAATTACGTTTAAGTTGTTTTTGCTAGCGCAAAAAGCCGCGCTACAAATGCGGTACATACGAATCTTGTCAAAGAGGGAAATTAATGGTATCATAAATTTGAAATTTATGGCCTGGTCGCCCCGCCTACGCCAAGGCTACGGCGGGCAGGCAAGTGCTAAGATTTTAAAGCAAAATAGGGCCTGGTCGCCAAGTGGTTAAGGCAAAAGTTTGTCACGCTTCGCGTGATCTGGCGTAGCCATGACAAAACTATAAATACAATCAAATATTAGCCTACAGGGCCTGGTCGCCAAGTGGTTAAGGCAAAAGTTTGCAAAACTTTCATCGTGGGTTCGACTCCCACCCAGGCCTCATGTATTACGTATATGTTTTAAAATCTAAAATTAGGGAAAATTGGTTATATGTCGGCCGATCTGACGACTTAAAAACAAGAATAAATAGACATAATAACGGAGGAGTTAAATCAACAAAGGCTTACAGGCCTTTTGTTTTAGTTTATTATGAATCATATTTGGATAAAAAAGATGCTTCCAAAAGAGAGATTGAGCTAAAAAAGCACCAATACAAGGATATATTAAAAAAGCAAATAAAAAATTCATTATACTAAGTTTGTCACGCTTCGCGTGATCTGGCGTAGCCACCCAAATTTATGGGTTTCACGAGCGTTTGCGAGTGACCCCGCCGCCGTAGGCGAAGTGCGGGGCGACTCCCACCCAGGCCTCAATATAAGCTCGGTTATTGCCGGGCTTTTGTCTAAGCTACTGTGGACTTTAATCCACAGAAACTGTGGATAAGTAGTCCAAAATGTGGATAAAATATTAACTTAAGTCTATATAAACGTGTACTTAAATAATAAATATAAAAATTTAATTTATTACTAACATTTTTTGCTTAATATTAGCCTAACATTTTAAATCATATATCGTTGACTAATGGATAATTATATGTTATACTAAGATTAAGTAAATAGTATTTTGTACATAAACATATAAATGGTTTTTACTAATCCTTATGGCCAGTCTCGACATGGCCAACCAAAAACAAAAACAAAAAAAAGGTAAATCTTGATTTATTTCCAAATTGAGTTTTACCACGAGATTGGTAAAATCCGGTTTGTATAAGTCGGGATATGAACCTTATAACCCTGAGAATGGGATTTTCTAGCTTATCTTGTATGAGTTTGATACAAGTTCTTAGGGATGAGGGTCAGTTTCTAGGCTCATAAATTCACTTTATGAAGGGGCCTGTCTGGCCCTCTTTTTGATGTTTTTTTTGCTAGCGCAAAAAGCCCCACTACAAATGAGGCACATGCGAATAAAATGTTATTTTTAGCTTGCTAAACTATAGTTTTTACTATATAATTAGGATGTAATAAATTCCTTTGAAGATAAGGAATTTTTTTGAATAAATATACTAATATGACTGAAAACAACAAAACAAGCAATACAGATCTTGACTCAACAACAATCAATGAAATAAAACAAGGTCTGATTAAGCGCAAAGAGCAAATCAACAAAGATTTGGCGGAAATTTCCAGCGCCGGGGAAAAAGGTGAGGAAAAAAAAGTTAAATTTCCGGATTTCGGAGACAAGACCGATGAAAACGCGCAAGAGATCGGAGAATATTCTACCAATCTGGCGACTGAAAAAGTTCTGGAGTCTTCTCTCAGGGATATTGATAATGCTTTGAAGCGAATTAAAGACAACACTTACGGCATATGTAAATATTGCAAAAAGCCCATTGGCAAGAAGCGTCTTCTGGCTCGCAGCGTGGCTAGTGCCTGCGTTAAATGCAAAACCAAACTACAAAGCATGCCATAGTACTTAGATGTACTGCAAAATAATCTTATGATTGGTTTAATTAAAAAAATGGCCTGGATATTATCAACGGCCGTTTTTTTTGTGCTTATAGATAGATTATTAAAAGCTTATGCCCTCAAACTGGGCGATGGAGTAGAGCTGAATATAATAGGCGGCTGGCTTACCTTTGGCCCAGCGCTCAACAAATACATTGCCTTTTCCCTGCCTTTAGCCGGCCCGATTCTTACAACGTCTATTATCACTATTCTCTTTGTGGTTCTGCTCACTGTTATCAAACAATATCAATCCGGTCAAATTACTAACGCCGGATTACTTGGCGCTATATTTCTCGGCGCTGCCAGCAACCTTTATGACCGATTCAAATACTCTGGGGTGATTGATTACTTTAATTTAAAATATTTTAGTGTGTTTAATCTGGCTGACTCAATAATTGTGGCCAGCGTGTTTCTTTTAATTTTTTTAGCAATAAAAAAAGACTTTAATAAAGCCAAGTAATCCGCGTAAATTATTAACCATCTTTTTTAATTCTTGCTTTTTTCTTTATTTCTGGCTCAATAATAGTTATCTTTCTTTGAGTATTACTTTTGATCTCAAAATTAATATAAGTCGTACGACGGGGCAAAATGTCCTTGATACGCTCAGCCCACTCAATAACAGTAATAGAATCATCCATTCCCATGTAGTCTTCAACGCCAACATCTATCACTTCATATTCGCTTTCTACGCGGTAAGCATCAATATGGCAGAATTTTTTAATACCTTTATTAGCCTTTGGGCTGTTAATCGCGTAAAGCCGCATCAGGTTAAATGTCGGACTGCTTACGTTCTGGTTAATCCCCAGGCCATCGGCCAGACCCTTGGTAAATAGGGTTTTTCCGGCCCCTAACTCGCCAATTAAACCTAAAATCTGCCCCGGCTTAAGATCTTTGGCATATTTTTGGGCAAACTGCAACGTTTCTTGCTCTGAGTTTGATATAAATTCCATACCTAAATTGTAGCCTAAAAAATCAAAAAAATAAAGAGTGTAAAAAACAAAAGCAACTGAATTGTGTCGGTTGCTTTTGTTT
>JAUVLY010000119.1 GCA_030600505.1 Candidatus Falkowiibacteriota bacterium | reverse complement strand
GGCCAGCCTTAAGATGCTTGAGAATCTAGGCAGCGAATGGGTTATGGCCAGCATCTGTTCCGATGGCGCGGATTATTTGGACCTTGCTGCCGGAGCAATTATCGACCAGAACACCTTGGCAAACATTGAATCGGCCAAGTTGAATATTAATAAATATTTGGCCGATTATGATAGCTATAGTTTGTTTAGTATGTTGAATTCAGCTTTAATAAAGACCGGTAATACCGGCACTAATGTCTGTGACGCGGTTATATATTTGCGGAATAGTGCTGTTAGTCGGATTTTGCCCAGCTAATTTTTTTATGTTAATAAATTTATAAACAATCTTTCTTGCCTTAAGGTTGTTTTATTTTTATGAAAAATAAACCACTAGTACTATTTGTATTATCTGTTACTTCCGTAATAGCATTTGTATCTTTGTCTTTTTGGCATTTGACTGCTAATTATTTTTTTACTACCCAGGCCCAAAATAGAGAATTAATTATTAGCTTTCTGGATATCGGGCAGGGCGATGCCGCTCTTATTAAAACTCCGGCTGGGCACAATATATTAATAGACGGCGGGCCGGGAACCAAAATATTGGAGCCATTATCAAAAGAGCTAAGCTGGTATGATAAAACAATTGATCTAATGATTCTTACCCATCCCCACAGCGATCATGTCGACGGCCTGATCCCGGTTTTAAAACGCTACGAAGTAAAACAGATACTTAGCACCGGAGTAGTGCATAGCTCACCTACCTATTTGGCCTGGCTGGATCTTGTCCGCGAACAAAATATCCCCTTAACCATAGTCGATCGGGAACAGACCATTGATTTAGGTAGTGATTGCTGTCTTCAATTAATCTATCCATTAACGAATTTGTCCGGACGCGAGGTAACTAATCTAAACAATAGCTCAATTGTCGCTCGTTTGCTCTATAAAGATACAAGCTTTTTGTTTATGGGTGATGCTGAGATTGAAGTTGAACAAGAATTAATTCAGGTGGCGGTAGTTTTAAAATCAGATGTTCTTAAAGCTGGGCATCATGGCTCAGACACATCAAGCAGTAAAGAATTTCTTGATTTGGTCAGGCCTGAGTTCGCTATTATTTCATCGGGTATTGATAATAGCTTCGGCCACCCCAGTCGGAGAGCATTAAAGCGCTTGGAAAGAGTTGGCGCCAGTATTTTAAGAACCGATGAATTAGGAACGATTAGGATAATGAGTGACGGCAAAACTTGTTTTTTTCCATAATATTGCTATAATATATTTAGCTTTTATAAATAATTCAAGTTTAATTATATGGGTAAAAAGATATTAATCGTCGAAGACGATAAAATGATCGCTACGATGTATGAAACCAAATTAAAGCAAAGTGAACATGATGTGATAATCGCTGATAACGGCTCGCAAGGGCTGGATCTGGCAGTTAAAGAAAAGCCGGATTTGGTGCTTTTGGACGTAATACTCCCACAAATGGACGGTTTTTCCGTGTTGCGGGAATTGCGCTTAAATCCCAACACCAAAGAAACACCGATAATAATGCTAACCAATTTAGGAACCAGTGAGGATCAGGAAAAAGGCACGCAAATGGGCGCGACTGATTATTGGGTTAAGGCCCAAATGACCCCGGCCCAGGTTAGTGACAAAGTTAATGAATTGTTAAAATAACACCAAATTTGCAATGCAATTCATTTAATTGAATTATATTTGTAAATTTGTATTTTTTTATGAAAGACATGAATAAAGAACGCACTGTGGTGATCGTTAAGCCGGATGGCGTGCAGCGGTCATTGATCGGTGAAATAATCAAGCGCTACGAGCAGGTTGGGCTTAAATTAATTGCCATGAAAATGGTAATGCCGACCGAGGAAATGGCGACTAAACATTACTATGATGTAGGTGGTGACGAATGGATAGAAGAAGTCGGCCGGAAAGCAGCCGCGGCCTACAAAAAGAAAGGCATGAAATCGCCTTATAAAACTTATAAAGAAAATGGCTGGGCTGTGCTTAAGGCAAACGCAAAATATTTAAGCGCCGGGCCGGTTGTGGCCATGGTTTGGCAGGGTGCTCAGGCGGTTGGCTTAGTTCGGAAGATTACCGGTGGAACCGAGCCCTTAACCTCTGATATTGGTACTATCCGCGGCGATTATACTCTGGATTCTTATGCCTTGGCTGATACGGACCAGCGCAGTGTGCGTAATTTAATTCACGCGTCCGGTGACCCCGAGGAAGCGGCTAAAGAAATAAAAATTTGGTTTAAAGATGATGAATTGCTTAACTATAATCATTTAAGCGAGCGCATACTCTACGACGTAAACCTGGACGGGATTAAAGAGTAGTGAGGGCAGGTGGGGAAAAACGTCTAAGATTAGAAAAATTAATAAAAATTTAGTATTTTTTTGTTTAATATTAGTCTATTTTTTAGGCATTGACAAAGCCTATATTTGCTTTATAATGATATTAATATGAATAAAGCTTTCCGCACAATTTCAGTTTGGAACAAGGCGACTATTACATTTGTAGTCGGCTTGATTATGTCTGTCTACGGTACGCGGGTGGCTCACACCAGAATATAAAATATAAAAAAGAATCAAATATAAAAGAGCCACCCGAACCAAACGGGTGGCTCTTTGTTAGTTCTTTAAATATTCTGTATCCAGTATTGCAAATAAATTTGTTTATAAT
>JAUVLY010000087.1 GCA_030600505.1 Candidatus Falkowiibacteriota bacterium | reverse complement strand
TTCAACTCCCGCCATCTCCACTAGAATAACCATTAACCATTAACTTTTAACAATTAACTAAAAATAAAATTAAGGATTAATTGTTAACTGTTAATTTGTTAATTGTTAATAGTTAACTGTTAATTTGTTAATTGTTAATAGTTAACTGTTAATTGTTAATTGTTATTAGTTGAATAGCCCAGGTGGTGGAATTGGTATACACGAGGGACTTAAAATCCCTTGGAGGCAACTCCGTGCGGGTTCGAGTCCCGCCCTGGGCACATAAAAAACCGTGTTTATCACGGTTTTTTTGTTTTATTATTTTATTTCCAAAGTCTCAATAAATTGTCATTAATTGCATTTTGCTCTTCTTTGCTCAATCCTCGTCCACCGTCTTCCACGGTGTCAGCTTCGATTTTTACAGCTATTAGTTTCTCAGCAAAACGAGTCGCTCGCTCAAGGATTACATTACCGCCAAACTGCTCCTGTGTTTTTTCTATCCTCTTTTTTAGCCCCACGTCATCGGTAATTACGGTAATTTCTTCTTTTTTTCTATTTAAATTTTTCTCGACTATCTCAACTATTAAATCATCAGCTGATTCATAATAATCATCCCTGGGAGAATAACGAACAGTGAGTAGCGGGTCAATCACTACCTTATCACCCATCTGTTCTTGACCGTCAAAGACCAAAAGTACCGGGCTATTCCTGCCCTGGTTATATAACCTTAGCATCTCTATTAATTTCTTATCAAAATTTTCCTCCCCCAACATCTTCAATTTACCAGCCACATTGTTCCCATCAATAATATAAAACATACATTCAATTCGAGTTAATTTGATTCGCGAACATTCGTTTCAAATTCGTGCAAATTCGTGATTAAACAATATTCCAATCCTTTAATTTATTGATCACATTCTGGCTGGTTAAAAGATTGGCAACATAAGTCCGGTACTCCGGAGTATCGACCTGCTCCATGGCCTGCTTATTGTCCTTGTAGGTTTTCTTTAAGCCGGCAATATGCTCGTCTATTTGTTTGTCTTCAACTTTTATCTTTTCTACTACTGCCAGCTCGCGGAGTATCAAAGAAATTTTTACGCGCTTGATCGCTTCCGGTAGCATGTCAAGCATCAGCTGTTCTTTAGTTTTATTAAGACTAGTTAAATAATCCTCAAACTTCCCGCCTTGTTCGCTGACCCCGTGCTCCAGCTCGTGCATCATGTTGCCGGACTCAGACTGAATAAGCATTTCCGGGATGTCGCCAAAACGGGCTTTTTCTATTATTTTCTCAAGCATCGCCCGCTCAGAAACTTGCGCGCTTTCCTTTTCCTTTTGGCCCATCATACTTTTTTTCAAGTTCTCTTTAAACTCACTCATATTCTTTACCCCAAACCCTTTAGCAATATCATCATTGAGTTCCGGCAGCTTTCGCTCAAACACATCTTTAACAGTGACCTTGAACTCTACCATTTTACCGGCCATATTCTTCATATGAAAATCCTTGGGATAAGGCAATTTGAATTCTTTTACTTCGCCTTTCTTTATGCCAATTAACTGCTTATCAAAACCGGCAACAATAAAATCTTTACCCACTATTATTGCCGTGCCTTTGCTCTGCCCGGCCTCAAGCGGAACTTTGTCCAGAAACATTTGTATATCCAAAATTACTTTATCCGTGTCCTCTATAGCGCGGTCAACGGCTACTTCCTGGGCGCGCATTTCTTTAAAATCATTAAGCATTTTCGTAAGCTCTTGCTCGCTAACCTCAACTTTTTTTTGCTTTATTTTTAAATCCTTATAATCACCTAATTCTATATTCGGCAGCATGGCCAAAACTACTTTATACGAAAATGGATTGTCTGGCGCAAGTTTAGTTATATCCACCTTTGGCTGTCCCACCGGCTGAGCGCTAACATTATCCTTGATTGCTTTGCCCAAGGTATCATTAACAGCCAAACGCCCGGCTTCCTCCAGGATAGCCATCTCACCCACTTTGCGTTTAACAATATCATAAGGCGCTTTACCGGGCCGGAAACCTTCTATTTTTACGTCTTTTGATATCCGAGCTGCCCCCTTTAGGGTAAAGGGTTTAAACTCACTTAAACTAAGCTCAATACTCAACTCAATTTGTGATTTCTCTAAATCTTTTTTTTCAACTTTCATATTTTATTCCCACAAATCAACAAATTTAATTCACAAATAAAACAAATCCGGATTAAATTTAGTTGTTTGGATTTAATACTCTTAAAAATCTAACTCCGTCTGGAGTAAAATTTGCAATTATTGCTAACGGCAAATTTGTTACTTTTAAATATTCTTTAACTTGATAAATATTTTTTCTAGAAAAATACTTACCAATTTTTAATTCTAATACTATCCTTCCCTCAACTACAAAATCAATAAAACATCTCCCCACAATCTCACCTTTATAGGCTACTTTAAACGGCGCTTGTCTAATATATTTAATCTTATCTTGCACAAAATTTGTAGCAACTGCATTTTCGTATATCTTCTCCTTATATCCATAGCCCATTTCATTATAAACTGAGTATAAAGCCCCTACTATTTTATAGCTTAACTCTTTCTCTATCACTTTACCGCCTCCTCCTTGACGCATATATTATATTTGTTGCATTTGTGAATTAAATTCGTTGATTTGTGGGATTTACTTATCAAATTCCTCAGTAATAACCGGCGCTACCTGTTTCTTCCTGGACATCAAACCTTCTTTGTAAGCTTGGTTATTATCAAATTTTATTTCCAATGCCTTTTCCACCCGCTCAGGCTCATCACTCACTGTCAAAACCGTAGAGCCTTGTTTTAAAATATCAGTAATTAACAAAATTACTGCATAATAACTATCAGACTCTTTTAGTTTCTTCATTTCCTCCAGCAACTCGGCCTCACGTCCTTTGAAATCGCCCATATCAACTGTCTCCACTTGCCCAATGCCAAATTTACCGGCCCTTAAATCATAATCCTTGTAATCACTTTTTATTATTTCCAAAGCGCTTGAGTCTTTAATATTAGACTTGGCCTTAAATATTTCAATCCCTAAGGCTTGCCAATCCTCAACTCCGGCCAACCTAGCTAATTCGGCAATATATTCTTTATCAATCGGAGTACATGTCGGGGATTTAGCAATAATCGTGTCATCAAGTACAGCCGAAAGCATTAAGGCGGCCATATCTTTTTCTATCTTAATATTATGCGCTTTATATAAATGATAAATTATAGTATTGCTTGAGCCCCAGGCACGCACCAAAATATCAATCGGATCAGCATAAGAAAAATCCATTTTGTGGTGATCTAGCACTTCGATAATTTTTGCTTTTTCAATTCCATTAACTGCCTGACTAAATTCATTATGGTCTACCAGAATAACGCTTTGTCCGCTGACACTCTCCAGTATTTTCGGCTTATCAATATTAAATTTATCCAGCACAAACTTAGTGGCCAGATTAATCTCTCCGGTTACAGCCGGCATATAGACATCCGTGTTCTCAAGCTTGTTTTTATAATTCGCATAAGAGATAGCCGCCGCCACACTGTCCAAGTCCGGCGTCTTATGGCCAATAACGTAAATTTTATTACTCATAACTCGTAACTCGTAACTCATAACAATTTATTATAAACTACAATATAAAATAATTATTACTTATCTTCCTTGTCCGCCGTAGCCTTGGCGGAGGAGAATTTTTTATCCTTCTTTTTATCAGCTTTCTCTGCCTTTTCGTCATCTTTTTTCTCTGTTGATTTCTTTTTCTTTTCTTCCTTCTTCTCCTTTTTTTCTGCTTTTTTCTCTTTTTTCTTTTCTGCTTTCTTTTCTGCTTTCTTTTTTTTGTCTGTTTTCTTATCCTCCTTATCTTCTTTTTTCTCTACTTTCTCTTTCTTTTCCTCATCTTTTTTATCTTTCTTGTCGTTTTTATCTTTATCAATTTTTAATTTTTCATTCGCTTGTACTCGCTTGACGGGTGTAATTTTTAATT
>JAUVLY010000077.1 GCA_030600505.1 Candidatus Falkowiibacteriota bacterium | reverse complement strand
TATTTTTAGCCAATTTTTGTTGGCTTAGTCCTTTTTCAATTCTAGCATTATATATTTCAGTAGCTAATAAAATTCTTGCCCTTGCCTCTTCTGAATATTTTTTAAAAAGGGGGTCTTTTCTAGCTTTTGTCATAGCGTCATATTTTAGTTTTCTATTATTCGTACTCTTCATAATCTTGATTATTAATAAAATCTTGATAATATTCTTTTGTCTGTTTTAATATTTTAATAATTTTCTTATCTATTTTTTTCTTTAATCCTTTCTCATATAAATCAGGCTTTTCAAAAGTGTTTAGCAAGACTAGTTTTTCCTGACAGTAGCAAAAATAAAGTATTCTAATTAAATTACCGCCGTCCTTAATTCTTATTTCATGAAATTTATACCCTCAGACTGTTTTACCAATAGGCGGTATCGGCCTTGCTTTGTTTTCAGCTATAAATTTTATCGCTTGATCAATAAAGGCAAGTGTTTTAATTTTATGATTTTTTTGTTTTTCAGTATCGTTTGATCTTAAATCATATTTAAACAAAAACTGCTTTACCGGGAAAATCTGTAAATTTGCATTATAATAATAAACTATTTTCATTATATTTTCTAATGCTCATTATATCCTATTGGATATAAATGTCAAGGGCTTCAACTATTTCTCTCTAACTTTATTTAAAAGCTTATTTTCTAATTTTTCCGAGATTGCTATCTGTATCTCCTGGGTCGCCTTTAAAATATTTTTAAGTGTTTTCTTAAAATTCTCCAATCCGGAATTTTTATTTGCGGAAATATTTGTCAGCTCTTCACTCGCCTCAAAGCTGTCATAGTCTTCCCACACACCGGCAACGCGGCCATCCAGTTCTTCTCTGGGAATTATGTACATTGTTTCGCCCGATAAATCAGGTGGAAACTGCTCATGATTATTAACAATATAGGATCCAAGAACGTTTTTATTTATCGGCTCTTTGGCTTTTGGTGATTGGTAAGCCGCGGGGATAACTCCCACATTAATTTTTGCCAGAGCTGATTCCCCACCAAAAAGATAAGTAGTTGTTATTACCGGCTCTACTACAATTCTGTCCCCTACTCTAGTTATTTTATCAGCCAGCCCGGGGGCTAAATGAGTTACCATGATTGCCGCGACCAAAGCCATAGCGCTTACGCTAGCTAGCTTGGCCGGCCATGGGACAGCTACTCTCTCTTCCTTTCTTTCGTCCAAAAATTTAGAAATATGGGCGTAAGGGTTTACTTCCTTGTTAAAAAAATTAAAAACCGGGCCGGTTTTATGGGCTTCTAAATCTTTTTTTGCATTATTTAACTCTTTATTCCACTTTCTTACTGCCAAATCGTCTATGTCATGGCCCGCAGGATTTTGATTGGGCAAATTGTTTTGGATAATTTTTTTAAGCACATCACTGCCGGGAAGTTTTTTCTGTTTAGTAGCTGCTCGTTGAGCCTTTATCAAATTGATGTTTTTCCACTTAAGCCAAAATAATTCCTTTAGGAATGTATCAAATTTTTTTTGCATGGGAATTGCATTTGATTATTATACTAATTCTAAATATAATTATACCATATTTTAGCCAATAACCCAAACCATTGCCATATATATACTTTTATGTTAGTATAAAAAGCGTGTTTAAAAATATTACAAATAAACGAAATAGTTAACGGCTTATTCGCATGACCCGCATTTGTAGTGCGGGATGCCCGAAGGGCCATGAGATATGAAAAAAGATATCCAACCAAAATATTATGAAAAGGCCAAGGTGATTTGTGCCTGTGGAAACAATTTTATCACCGGTTCTACCCAGGCTGAATTAAAAACTGAGCTTTGTTCAATGTGCCATCCTTTCTATACCGGCAAACAAAAACTGGTTGATACTGCCCGTCGGGTAGAAAAATTTGAAGCCAAAGTTAAGGTTAAAGATGCGGTTGCTAAATTAAGAATTGGCAAAACTGTTAAACGCGCCGCCAAAGACGCAACCAGAGCTAAACGGACAGTAAAAGTCAGCCTGGAAGATCTGGAAACAAAGACCAAGAAAGGGAAATAAGTACAAATAATGACACATGCCGCTTTTCATTTGGTATGTGTTTTTTATTAATATATTTCCATTTTTAAACCTATTATAGAAAACAGATAACAGAAAGCAGCAATTCCCTGCCGTCTGCTATCTGTTATCTGCTATCTAAATAATGTACAAAGAAATAAAAAAAGAATTTATTGAGATTGAAGGCCGGCTTAGTGAGCTTGGTATTATTAACAACCCTGACAAATTGGCTGAAGTTTCCAAGCGCCATGCTGAATTGCGCGGCCTGATCTCTTTAATAAAGGAATATGACAATATTGAAAAACAAATCAAAGGAAATCTTGATATTATTAATAAAGAGAAAGATAGCGAACTATTAGAAATGGCCAAGGCTGAGCAAGGCGAACTGGAAGTTAAACTTTTTAACCTTAAAAATCAAATTGACATGGAACTTAAACCAAGCGACCCAAGGGATAAAAAAAATATTATTATGGAAATAAGGGCCGGCACCGGCGGTGATGAGTCTGCCTTGTTTGCGGCTGATCTGTTCCGTATGTATTCGCATTACGCCGAGAACAAGCAATGGAAGGTAAATATACTTGACACCAGCCGAACAGGAATTGGCGGTTTTAAAGAAATAATATTTGAAATAAAAGGTAAAGATGTTTATAAAGAGCTTAAATATGAGGCCGGCACTCACCGGGTTCAGCGCGTGCCGGAAACCGAAAAGCAAGGCCGCATCCATACCTCAGCCGCGACTGTCGCGGTTCTAGCGGAAGCAGCGCAACGCGACATGGAAATAAAAAACGAGGATATAAGAATTGATGTTTATTCCGCGTCCGGCCCGGGCGGGCAAAGCGTAAATACTTCTAATTCAGCTGTGCGCATAACCCATTTGCCTACCGGAGCCATGGCCCAATGCCAGGACCAGAAATCCCAACAGCAGAACAAAGAAAAGGCCATGCAGGTTTTACGCTCCAGGGTTGTGGCCAAGGTAGAAGAAGAAAAAGCCGCCAAAGAAGCCAAGACACGCAAAGACCAAGTCGGCTCTGGCGATAGGAGCGAAAAAATTCGCACCTACAACTTCCCGCAAGACCGGATCACCGATCACAGGATAAAAAAATCCTGGAGCAACATGAATTCTATTCTAAATGGTGATTTGGATAAAATTATAGTTGAGTTGCAAAAATGACCATCAGCCAAACACAACAAGAGATAATATTAAAATTAGATAAATTAAATTTAACTAATCCGCAGCTTGAAGCGGATTTTTTATTGTCTTTTGTTTTAAAAAAACCAAGAGAATGGCTTTTAGCCCATCCTGAGTTTAAACTGACCAAATTTCAAATACTCAAAATTAAAAATTTAGTGCGCCAAAGAATAAAAGGTAAATCACTTGCGCTATTAACCAAAAAAAAGGAATTCTATGGATTAAAGTTTAAAGTAAATAAACACGTGCTGGTGCCGCGGCCGGAGACGGAGATGATGGTGGATGTTGTCTTGGAACTCATAACTCGTAACTCACAACTCACAACAATAGTGGATGTTGGGACTGGCAGTGGATGTATAGTTATTGCTCTTGCTAAAAAATTGAAAGGCGGAAAATTTATTGCGATTGATATATCAAGAAAGGCATTAAATATGGCAAAGGAAAACGCTAAATTTCATAATCTCCATAATATAAAATTTCTTCAAGGCAATTTAATGTCTCCCATAATAAAAGAGTTACGAGTTATGAGTTATGAGTTACGAGTCGTGATTTGCGCTAATTTACCGTATCTAACGCCCAATCAGCTAAAAGACTCGCCTACGATTAAATTTGAGCCTCAGGATGCTCTTGTAGGAGGCTCTGACGGCCTTAAATATTATAGAGAATTGTTTAGTCAGCTAAAATTATTACCTAATAAAAATATTACCGTGCTATGCGAAATAGATCACAGCCAAAGTGAAGCTATTGCCAAACTTGTAAAAAAAGAATTGCCAGATTTTAAAATAGAAATAAAAAAAGACCTGTGTGGTCTGGAAAGATTGGTTATAATAGAAATTAAAAAATAACAAATCCCAAATAACAAATAAGCACCAAATATAAAAAATTCCAATGACCAAAACTGTTTTGAATTTGTTATTTGTGATTTGTAATTTATTTGTTGTTTGTGATTTGGTGCTTAATAAAAAACCTCTGTCTCTGGATTTACCACTTGTATCCAAGTAATCCCCCTATTATAAAGAAACTCATTATTATCAATATCAAAAAATCTAGTGCGCGCGGTTGCGCTCTTTTT
>JAUVLY010000034.1 GCA_030600505.1 Candidatus Falkowiibacteriota bacterium | reverse complement strand
ATTGAGGGCAATCAAATAGTTATTTCTTGGGTAGACACTCCGCCTAGTGGCACCTATTCTATCAACGTGGAAGCAATCACCTGGAGTAAAGAATCAATCCGTTTGGAACCGATCACCCTGATAGTAAATAATATTGAAGATTAAACGTCATCGTCCCGCTTTGCGGGACATCCCGCGCTACAAATGCGGGTCATGCGAATATTGGTATGTGCCGCATTTGTAGCGCAAAAACAACGTAAAAAACGCACCGACCATTATTTGATCAGCGCGTTTTTTATTTTGCTAAATATTTCACATCTTCTATTTATAATGTCATCGTGCTTCGCACATCCCGCGCTACAAATGCGGGTCATGCGAATATTGGTTTTAAACGCATGGCAGTGTAGTTAGATTCTGTTTTACTGTTTAATCGGCATAATCACATATAGGTAAGAATCTTCCTTGTCCGGGCGGATAACACAAGGAGTGGCATTATCAATCACTTCCAGCTTTAGATCGTTAGTATTAATATTATTAATTCCATCAAGCAGATAGCGGTAATTAATTACAATACCATTGTCTTTGCCTTTAACGCTGGCGTCCAGATTAATCGTGTTTTCTCCAACCTGGCTTGATTCGGACGTAATTATAACCCGGTTTTTGCCGGCCGGAAAGTCCAGATTTATATCATTGATCCCGGTTTTGGAAAAAATTGCCGAGGCTTTAACGGCCTGGACAAATTCAGCCTTGTTAATTGTGGCCAAAGTGCCCGGTCCGGCCGGGATAATTTGCTCATAGTCCGGATACTGACCCTCAATCAAACGCGACACCAGTTCAATCGAGCCAAAGGTAAAAAGTATCTGGTTCTCGGAAATAAACATCTCCACCTCCATGCCGCCCTCGCCAACCGCTTCTGACTTTAGATTGGATAATATCCGAATCACCTCCTGCAGGGTCTTGGCCGGAACAATTATCTTTTTTTCCGCTTGCCCGTTAGTGCTTAAGGGTAGTTTGCACTCGGCCAAACGATAGCTGTCGGTCGCGGCTAAAATCAACTGATCTTTTTTAAAGTTAAGCAGCGCGCCAGACAATTCAATCCGGGTTTCGGAGTTAGAAACCGCGAAAATAACCTGAGACAATGCTTTTTTAAATTCATCCGCGTTAACTTTGTAATACTGTTCTCTCTCCACTTGGGGAATTAAAGGAAAATCTTCAGCTGACTGCCCCTTAATTACGGTTTTATAATTATCGCATTGAATTTTTAACTTATTGTCTTTTAAGTCAATATCAACTTTTTTATTCGGTAATAAAGAAATATACTCACTAATTACTTTTGCGTCCACGGTATAAACACCCTCTTTTTCTACTTTACCGCGCACAGTTGATACTACTCCGATTTCCAGGTCGGTGGTTATAAAACGGATATTCTTACCCTTAGCCTCAAACATAACATTATTTAAAATCGGTAAATTAAGATTCTTGCCGGCAATATGGCTAACTGTGTTTAGACCGCTTTTTAAATTTTCTTGTAGACTGCTTATTTTCATTATTATGAATTGTTTAAGTTGGAGCTAGGCCTCTGGCCTGCGACTTTCTGAGCGATAAAATCTCGCGGACGGGACGCCCTGCTCAAACATTAAAAATTTATTCGTAAATTTATACAGATTCGTAATTCGTATCAAACTAAATACTGGCGTAGAGGGCCTGTTTTATTGATTCAATGTCCTGTTTAACCCGCTCGTTGTTGTCGGCTTCTCTAACAATCTTTTTAAAGGCGTGCATGGCCGTAGTATGGTCCCGCCCGCCTAATTCACTGCCAATGGTTGGATAGCTCGTGTTTAGCTCTTTACGCATTAAATACATAGTTATCTGCCGTGGATATACTAACTCTTTTTTCCGGCTCTTACCCATTATTTCTTTTTGACCAATATCAAAAAAACGGGAAACTACTTCTAAAATATTTTTACTGGTAGTGGATTTGGTTTTAATATTAGACAGTAAGCTGTTTAAAACATTTTTGGTCGAATCCATGCTGGGCTGTGAATTATTAAATTCGTGATAAGCAATTAAACGGTTCAACACCCCCTCTAATTCCCGAATATTATTTTGCACACTGCTGGCAATATATTGCAAAATGTCATCATCTAAACTATAGTTCTTTTCTTTACATTTTGAAGACAATATCGCCACCTTGGTTTCAACGTCTGGCGGGGAAACATCGGCCACCATCCCCCACTCAAAACGGGACAAAAGCCGCTTCTCAAGCGCCGGGATAGACTTGGGCGCCCGATCAGATGTTAAAATAATCTGTTTATTGCCCTGATGGAGCTCGTTAAAAGTATGAAAAAACTCTTCTTGGGTACCGTCTTTGCCGGCCATAAACTGAATATCATCCACTAACAGACAATCAACATTGCGGTAGCGTTCTTTAAAATCTTTGGCATTACCGCTTTTTACCGCCTGGATATAATCGTTGGTAAATTTTTCACTGCTGACATAAAGCACCTGTCCTCCCTGTCTTGTAATTTCGTGGCCAATGGCTTGTAAAAGGTGCGTTTTTCCCAGACCGACTCCGCCATAAATAAACAAAGGGTTATACGCGTTGCCGGGATTGGCGGCCACGGCCTGGCTGGCGGCATGAGCCAGCTCATTACCCTTGCCAACCACAAAAGAATCAAAAACATAACGAGCGTTTAAACCAAAACGGTTGATCGAAACCGGCGTATCGCCCTCTTCTTTTTTGATTTTTATCTTTTTTAATAAATCTCCCATGGGCGAATTTTTTCGAATTTCTACTTTATAAAAAATTTCGTTTACTTTACGGTCGCAAACATTACTTAAAGCATCAGAAATTTGCTGGTGGTATTTTTTTTCCAACCAAGCTTTTGTAAAAGTGTTAGGGACACAAACAATACATTTATTATCATTAAACTCGGAAATAAAAGTGTTTTTAAACCAAGTTGTAAAATTTGCTTTAGAAAGATTTAATTCAATCTCCCCCAAAACCGCTTGCCATAACTGATTATTATTCATAATAAAAAAATTAGATAATAAAATTAAAAAAATAAATAAACAACAATAGCATTATATCAACTAAACAAAAATTTAAAAACCCCCACAGATGTTTATAACATGTTAACAGATAGTGGAAACAAAAAACCTATTTTTTAATGATTTTTGATTTTTAAAATTTATCCTACAAAGATATTTTATGTCAAATATAAATTTTTAACAAGTCACTTTGTCAAACTAGGTTTTATTTATTATTTAAATATTAATATATTAAATAGTAGTAATAATAAAGAGGTGAATAAATTTAATAAAAAAATATTTTTATTTAATATTGGGCTTTAGTTTGGGGTTTTAGTATGTAAATAATTTGGGTAAGAAATGGGTTTTGGGGTGTTTAAAAATGTGTATTAGTGGTACAAACACACTTATCACCAAAACTATATACATTTTACACGTGCCAACACACCACCAACCCAGAAGATATATACATAGTATTAAACAGAATTATTCACAAAGTAATCCCCTAAAATAAAAATAAGCAATTTTAACATCCGGTTGACATAAACAAAACAAAAGTGTTATTCTAAATTAGTATTAAGAAAGAATTTACAAGAGAATTATGCCCAAAAGAACATATCAGCCTAATGTCCGCAAGGCTAAAAAGAAACATGGCTTTAGAATAAGAATGGCCAGTAAAAGCGGCCGTAACATCCTGGCCCGCCGTCGTGCTAAAGGTAGAAGTCAGCTTACAAAATAGTAGTTGAATAAGCAAGTGTTAGCTATAAAAAATCGTTTAACTAAACAAAAAGATTTCGATAATGTTTGGCAAACCGGGCGTTCTAGTTTTAACGAGGCCTTAGGTCTAAAAGCAAGTAAAAACAAACTGGCTAATAGCCGGTTTGGTTTTATTGTAAGCGCTAAAATTAGCAAAAAAGCCGTAGATAGAAATCAAATTAAACGTCGCCTTAGACAGGTAATTAAGGATAGCCTTAAAGACATCAAACCTGGCTATGATGTGATCATTATTACTCAAAAAGCGGTTATTAATAAGGAATACAAAGAAATCAAGGATTTGGTGCTTAAGGGCCTTAATAAGCTTAAATTACTTAAATAAACGAGAATAAATGAATTTTTGGCTAATATTAAAGATTGTTCCTCAGAAAGCCGCAATTTATATAATTAAAATTTATCAAAAGACCTTTTCGCCGGACCACGGCATTTTTAAACATAAATACCCTTTTGGCTTTTGCCGTTTTAAGCCCACTTGTTCAGAATATTCTATTAAAGCTTTAGAAAAACATGGGTTTATAAAGGGCGGTTTAATGTCAATTTGGCGAGTTCTTCGCTGTAACCCATTTAATAAAGGCGGTTGGGACCCGGTGGATTAAGTTCTAAATTATAAATTTCCAGTTATGTTTCAAACATTTTTTTATCAACCAGTATTAAATTTATTAGTATTTCTCTATAATATAGTTCCGGGTAATGATCTGGGGATTGCGATTATATTGCTCACAATAGTTATTAAGCTGATATTATTACCGTTGTCAAAAAAATCCATAAAATCGCAAAAAGCTTTGCAAGATCTACAGCCTAAGACTGAAGAGCTGAAGAAAAAATTCAAAGACAACAAAGAGGCAATGAGCAAGGCAATGCTCGAGCTCTATAAAAAAAACAAGGTTAATCCTTTTTCTTCCTGTTTGCCGCTTATTATTCAATTGCCTTTTTTGTTTGCTGTGTTCCGTGTATTCCGTGACGGCTTTGACAATGGTACCTTAGACTTAGTTTACCCTTTTATTACCAGGCCGGAAGCGATTAACTATATGTCGCTTGGCTTTATTGATTTGTCGGTTAGAAACATCCCGATGGCGGTAATGGCTGGGGCGGCCCAGTTTTGGCAAACCAAAATGATGCTGGCTAAAAAACCGCCGATTAAGAGCCCGGGCGCTAAGGATGAAAATATGGCCGCGATCATGAATAAGCAAATGCTTTATTTTATGCCGCTTTTAACAGTTGTGATCGGCATCCAATTCCCCGGCGGTTTAGCCCTTTATTGGCTGGTTACAACCGTGTTGACCGGCGCACAACAGGCCTGGCTGTTTAATAAGGACGACAAAAAGAAGCCAGTAATTGAAGGAGAGATTGTAAAAAAATAAAGATTTAGTAGAAATTAAAATTTATTTTTTGTCATTCTGAGCGAAGCGAAGAATCCCGTGGATATAGAGACGAGATTCTTCTCCGCCAGCTGGCGGATCAGGATGACACGAATACAAAAAAAGCTCCCGGCATATTGAGGGGCTTTGTTGTTTATATAAGAGTTAAGATTTTGGAATTTGTTTGCTAAAATTTTCTGTCTTTACCCACGATTAAGCTGATTTTCATGGGCGCGACTTGAATATCAACCGGAGCCGTTAATTTTTTTGCTCCGTCCAAAAGGACGGGGTGTTTTTTATTAATAACTCGCAATTTATTGAAAGCAAAAATACCTTGGTTGCTAGATCCCCGCTTGCCGGGCAAATATTTTTTACCTTGCGCGGTTTTTATAACCAGCTCAAGCGAGCCGTCGGCCCCGTCGGTTTGGGGCAGAGTAAAGCCAAGCGGCAGATTAACCACACCGATTTCTCCGGGTTCTTTTATTTCGATCGTATAATTTTCATCTATTTCTATTGTTGTATATTCAGTCGGGACAACCGCGGAGAATAAAAAATAGTTATTATTGGCTTGTCCGAGATCAAGTGTTTCGATTCGGCGCTGCGAAAGAATATCACAAGCCAGCTCAGCGCTGCCCACCCCTAAGAAGTCAGCGGTTAGCAAATCTTTTTTCCCCACCGGGATAAATCCAAGCGGTACGCTCTCGCCGATTGTTTCGTGCGCCAGCAACTGGGCCATAGCATTAACGGCTTGGTTAAGTATTTGTTTGTCACCCACGGCGATAATGGTTTTGGCGCCTTTTTTAATTTCATTCTCAATCGCGTCGCTTACTGAACTAATTAGTCCCAGACGGACGATTTTGCCATTTAGCCCCAGGTCGGTAATACGGGTTTCAACCCGGGAAACCTTGTTCATGTGCTTTTTGTCGGACACAAAAGTGTCGTAAATATAAACGTGCATAATATTAAAATCTCAAATTTCAAAATCCAAATAACAAATAAATTACAAGCATCAAATTCAAAATTTCAAACAGTTTGAATTTTTAGTCATTGGAATTTGGAATTTATTTGGGATTTGGTGCTTGTAATTTTCAGTCTAGGAGTTTTTGTTTTCATCACTCTTAAGGTTGTCGCCCATGTGACACTGGCCGTTTAAAATCGCACCTTTTTCAATCGAGAGTTCTTTGGCGTGAATGTCGCCGCTTATGCGGGCGCTGGATTTTATTTCCAAATAGTCGCTCACCTTGATGTTGCCGGTAATTTTACCGCCAACACGCGCGTCTTTAGCACTTACATCAGCTGAGACTTTGGCCGACTTATCAACCAAGAGAAAATTCTTGGTCTTGATGTTGCCTTCCACCTCTCCTTTGATAATGATGTCGCCATCGCCGTGGAAATTGCCTTTAACCTTGACCGAAGCGCCGATAACGGTTTCGGCCTGCTTGGCGTCAGTGTCCTTTTTTAGATCTTTAAACATAGGTTATTTCGCTTCGCGAAAGCCCTTCTACGAATAGGGCACATGCGAATGATTAATTGATAGTTATAAAGTTTATTATGGCCTTATTTTAGCAGATTACAGTGTTTTGTCTAGGCTTGATGATTATTAAAAAGTAACTGGACGGCCTTGTATCTTTCTTTGATAAGTTTTTTTGAGCTCTCAAAATGTAAACCCTGCCATTTTCTTTCTAGTTTTTCTCTGACCGCGTCTTTGGCTTGGCCCTGATCTTTGTTTTCATAAATAAAGGCCGCTTTGAAAATGCCGGGGATATTATCAAAATTACTCAAGGTGTCAGCATCAGCTATAATTTGTTCCTCAATAGTGTTTCTTTTGCTTTTTCCTGAACCACGGTGGTTTAAGATGCATTTTTTAACTTGTTCTATTTTTTCGTTTGGATAGCCAAGCTTCTTTAGTTTTTCCCCGGCAATAGTTGCTCCGGTAACATGATGATTGTCGCGGCCGTGAATTATTGAGCCAATATCATGCAGCCAAGCGGCGAGCACAACTATCTCTTCATCAGCCTTTAATTCCCTGGCCAGCGTTTTAGCATAATTCACCATTGGGACAAGATGAAAAGGAAACGGCTCATAGCCGTATTTACTGCTTGGCTTTTTACATTCTGCTTCAACAAAAATTTTTACTTCATTAATTATGTCCATAATTTATTTTTCTTTATTAATCCACTTTTTATTTATTGCTTCTTCCAGGTCAATATCCAGAAGTTTAGCATTTACTATCGCCATTCCCACCACATCAGCCAGTTCCTCGGCTAAATTTTGTTTAGATTTATCAAAAGACACATGTTTTTCCGGCCGGCTCTTTTTTCTATGAATTAAAACCGCTTGCGCCAGCTCCCCCACCTCTTCATATAATTTAAACAAGGCAAAATCTTCATCGATTTTAATATTATACTTTTTACCATAGTCAAAAGCATTTTTCATTACCTTGTTTTGTAGTTCTTTGAAATCCATAAAAGAAAAGTTAGAAAATTATTTAACCTAATAAAATACTTTTAGTGGGCGGGCGAGAAAAAAATATTTATTTTTCTCACCCAAAAATTGTTTTAAATACGTTGATGTGGCCAAAGTCCGCTACCGTCAGCCGGTCCAAATGGTGTATTCAGGATGTGCGAATCGACTTGGCGCGCTTTTCTAAGTTCAGCCGTGGTTTTGTCTGTTTGTTTCATGGTTTTTTCAAACGCTTTCTTCCCGTCTTCGGTGTTAAGCCAATCAACAAATTTTTTAGCCAGAGTTTCTGCTTTTAGTTTTTTTGACATGTTTGCACCCCCTCAAGTGTTTATATTTAAAATGAGCCCACT
>JAUVLY010000012.1 GCA_030600505.1 Candidatus Falkowiibacteriota bacterium | reverse complement strand
TAAAGATGATAAGGAAAAAAGTGAAGAAAAGTCCACTGACGACAAGGGTAAAAAAATAATTGATCCGCGCGGTCAAGGTAAAGGCAAGAATACCATGGTTGAAGGCAAGGGCCGCAAAGGTTTTGTCGATAAAATGTTTAGGCGTAAAAGCGGATAAAATATATGGGAAAGAAAATTAATCCAAAAATATTTCGAATTTCTGTGACCAAGAAATGGCCGTCAAAATGGTTTGATGAGGGCAAGGCTTACGCGCGCAAAGTTGAGCAAGACATTAAAACCAGACGGTTTATTTTGCACAAATTGCGGGAAGCAGGAGTCGACCGGGTGGAAGTGGAACGGCATGTTGATAAGATCAGTATTGGTATTTATACCGCCAAGCCGGGCCTTATTATCGGCCGGGGTGGAACCGGGGTTGATGATTTGAAAAAGAAAATACACGCGAAATTTTTAAAGAATTATAAACCAGGCGATATCAATTTAAATATTTATGAAGTTGACCGCCCCAATTTAAGCGCTCAGATTATTGTCCAGGCCATGATCATGGATATTGAGAAGCGGATGCCGTTTCGGCGCGTAATGAAGCAAGGCCTATCGCGGGTTGAGCGGGCCGGAGCCTTGGGGGTAAAGATCCAGCTGGCCGGACGCTTAAATGGCGTGGAAATAGCTCGAACCGAAACTTTATCTTCCGGCAAAGTGCCTCTGCATACTTTGCGTGCCGACATAAATTATGCCCGGGGAGTTGCCCGGACCACTTATGGCGCCATCGGAGTTAAAGTATGGATTTATAAGGGAGATAAGTTTGCCAAGGAAAAAGAGAAAAAAGGAGAAGTAATCGGTACGCCAGACAGGCGTAAACGTAAATAAACATTTCAGATATATTAAGATATGTTGATGCCAAAGAAAACTAAATACCGCAAATCACACAAAGGCAAGCGGGGTGGTAAAGCCACTAGGCTTACTACTATTAGTTTTGGCAGTTACGGTTTAAAGTCGCAAGGCAGCCATTGGGTTAGCAGCCGGCAGATAGAGGCGGCCCGGCGTGTCATAACCAGGTATACCAAGCGGGGCGGTAAATTGTGGATTCGGATATTCCCGGATAAACCGGTAACCAAAAAGGGCGGTGAAATCCCGATGGGTAAAGGCAAGGGCGCGGTTGATCACTATGTGGTCGTAGTTAAGCCGGGTATGGTAATGTTTGAAATGGACGGTATAGAAGAATCAATGGCTAAAGAGGCTTTGGAAAAGGCTGCTTATAAATTGCCGCTTAAATGTAGATTCGTCAAAAAATAACGTTATTTCGCTTCGCGAAAACCCCACTACGAATAGGGCACATACGAATAATAATTTTAAAAAGATGGAATTGAAAGAGTTAAAAAAGAAAAAGATAAGTGATTTACATAGGATTCTTAGGGAGCAAAGAGACAAGCTTCGGGATCTTAGGTTTAAGGATGCCAACAAACAATTAAAAGATGTGCGGCAGATCCGGAAGATCAAGCAGACTATTTCACGCTGCCTTACTTTGTTGAATAGTGAGAAAATAGAAAGTGAGAAAACAGAAAACAGAAAACAGAAAACAGATATTTCAACAAGTTCAGAGCAGGCAAAGAAATAAGAAATTAAAAATTAGCTTAAATATATGGAAGATAAAAAAGAAAATAAGCAAGATACAAAGTCAACCGTTATTAAGAAGAAATTTAACGGAGTTGTGGTTAGTGATAAGATGGATAAAACCATTGTTGTTAAGGTTGACAGAGTAAGACAGCATCCGAAATATTTAAAACGATATACAGTAAGCAAGAAATACAAGGTTCATGATGAAAAGAATCAATACAAAGAAGGCGATAAAGTAAATTTTATCGAATGCCGACCGCTAAGCAAAGATAAACGCTGGCGCGTGATGTATAAATAATTTTCAGCGTAAAATCCGCGTAGTAATCTGCGTTAATTCCGCGGTAAAATGATTAATAGTACGCAAAAATAGTATAAAGTAATTTAAAGATTTAATATCACTTAGATATTTTAAATAAAAATGATACAAGTAGAATCAAAATTAAAAGTAGCTGACAATTCCGGTGCACGTCGAGTAAAGTGCATTAGGGTTTTGGGTGGTTACAGAAAACGCTATTGCCATATTGGTGAAATATTTACTGCCAGTGTAAGAGAGGCGACTCCGCATACCGCAATTAAGAAAGGTGATGTTATACACTGTATTTTGGTCAGAAGTAAGAAAGAGATTCGCCGTAAGGATGGTACTTATCTCCGCTTTGATGATAATGCTTGTGTTGTTTTGGACAAAGAAAAGAAAGAACCACGGGCCACCCGTGTTTTCGGCCCGATTGCCAGGGAAGTACGCCGCAAAGGATTTTTCAAGATCGCTAGCTTGGCCCCGGAAGTTCTTTAAATCTCATAACTCGTAACGCACAACTCATAACTCATAACATAATGTTGTGGGATATGGAATTGAACGTTAAACAAAAGGAGGCATCAGATGAACATTGTTAAAGTTATAAAGGAAGAGAATTTTTCACCCCAAGAAGGAAGAGTGGTGTCATTTAGTAAGTTATCAATGACAATATCTGTAATAACCGCCGAAAAGGAATATATCGATTTTCAATTTCCTGATGTTAAACAACTCGGAGAAGCTGTGGAATTTATTGGAATAATGGTTCGGGTTACACCGACAGATATTACAGCAGTAAAGTAGAGTTTATCAATAAAGTCAGGGGCAAGACTATAAAATGCCCCAAACTATAATTAAAATAATAAAATATTAAAAATAGAATAGTTACGCGTTGTGAGCTATGAGTTACGCGTTACGAGTTACGAGAAAAGAATGACTATAAAGAAAGGTGACAAGGTAAAAATATTAGCAGGCAAGGATAAGGGTAAGACCGGGAAGGTGTTGCAGATTTTTCCTAGCCGTAGAAAGGTTAGTGTTGAAGGGTTGAATTTGCTGATAAAACATATGCGGCCAAGGAAGCAAGGTGAAAAAGGCCAACGAATTGAATTTCCGGCGCCAATGGCAATATCAAATTTAGTTTTGATTTGCCCCAAATGCTCTAAGCCGAGCCGGGTCGGGTACAAAACCGTAAAATCGGAAAAGACCGGTAAAAAGAAAAAATATCGGGTCTGTAAAAAATGTAAACAAACTATAGAATAGCTGTTAGCTGTTAGCTTTTAGGATTAACGTCTATAAAGCTATTGCCTAAAACCTATCAGCTAAAACCTAAAAGCTAAGTTATTATGAAATTACAAGAACAATACAAAAAACATATAGTTCCGGAACTACGAAAGCAGTTTGGATATAAAAATGACCTGGAAGCACCCAAGCTTACTAAGGTGGTTATTAATGTTGGCTTTGGCAGGCACAGTAAGGAAAAGCAATATATTGAAGCAGTAGCGAACGGATTGAAGCGCATCAGCGGCCAACAGCCGATTCTGACAAAAGCAAAAAAATCTATTTCATCTTTTAAAATACGCGAAGGCATGACTATCGGCGCGGCCGTAACTATTAGAGGAAAGCGAATGTATGATTTTGTTGACAAGCTAATAAATGTATCTTTCCCGCGGGTCCGCGACTTTCGCGGCATTTCGGAAAAGGGCGTTGACCGTAATGGTAATATGACAGTTGGCTTTAAGGAGCATTTGGCCTTTCCGGAGATCATGGCGGATGAAGTAGAAAACGTATTTGGCCTGGAAGTATGTTTAGCGACTACCGCCAAAACCAAAGAAGAAGGCCTGGCTTTATTTAAGCTTATGGGTTTTCCATTTAAGAAATAGGGATTAGTTTTCCTAAGTAACTAAGCAACTAATTAACCAATCAACTAACAAATATGGCGAGAAAAGCATTAATTGCCAAGGCAAAAAGAACCCCCAAGTATTCCACCCGGACCATTCGGCGCTGTTGGCGCTGTGGCCGCAATCGCGGCTATATGAGAGACTTTGATTTGTGCCGTATCTGTTTTCGGGAGCTGGCTGAGAACGGGGATTTGCCTGGAGTTACCCGATCTTCGTGGTAGTTATTTTTGTTACCGCAAAAAGCCGCGCTACGAATGCGGCACATACGAATATAAATTATAACATTAAAGTATTAGTAAACATAAAATAATATTATGACAGATCCAATTGCTGACATGTTAACACGGATTAGGAATGCTTCGGCAGTAAAAAAGCCGGAAGTGGTTTTGCCAATGAGTAAGATTAAATTTGAAATTGCCAAGATCTTAAAAAGAGAAGGCTGGATTTTGGATACAGAAGTGCTTGCAGGGAGTGGCAAGAAGAATGCCAGCTCGGCTTTTGATGAGTTAAAATTGGTTTTAAAATATAAGAAGAGCGGCCGTCCTTACATAAGCTCTGTTAAGAGAATTAGCCGTCCGGGCCTTAGAATATATTCCAAGAAAGATGCTTTGCCCCGAGTCCTTAATAATTTAGGAATGGCGATTATTTCTACGCCAAACGGCCTAATGACCAACAAAGAAGCTAGGAAAAAGGGAATAGGGGGTGAAATAATCTGTGAAGTTTATTAATGTTACGAATTACGAATCAGTACAAATTTACAAATATTTATAAAAAGTTTTATTAGGATTCGTAAATTTGTAATGATTTGTAATTAGCAACAATTATGTCTAGATTAGGGAAATTGCCAATTGAATTACCAGTTGGGACTGAAGCTAAAATTCAGGATGATTTTATCGTGGTTAAGGGTAAAAAGGGCGAGCTTAAGCAGGCGTTGCATGACGCAGTTAAAGTTGAGATAAAAGATAAAGTGATAAGTGTAAGCGTAGCGCATCCGGAGATAAAAAAAGAACGCGCTTTTTGGGGCCTGTATCGCAGCCTAATAAATAACATGGTCGTAGGCGTAAACGAAGGCTATGAAAAAAAATTAGAGGTTATCGGAGTTGGTTACCGGGTTGCCTTGGCGGGTCAGAAAATAACTTTGAATGTCGGTTATTCCCATCCGGTTGAGTTCCCTTTGCCCGAAGGTATTAAAGCCCAGGTGGAAGGCAATGTAATTACTATCAGTGGCATTGATAAGCAATTGGTCGGTGAAACAGCCGCGCAAATAAGAAAGGTAAGAAAGCCCGAGCCCTATAAAGGTAAAGGAATTAAATATATTGACGAAATAATCCGCCGTAAAGAAGGTAAGGCCGCGGTTAAGGGTGAATAATGTTGTTTTTGCTAGCGCAAAAAGCCCCGCCGAGGCGGGGCACATGCGAATGACTATATAAAATAATACTATGGATAAAAATAGTGAAAAAAGAATAAAAAGAGTCAGACGGCATGCCCGGGTAAGGGCCAAGATAACTGGTACTGCTCTTCGCCCGCGGATGTGTGTTTACCGTTCCAATACCGGAATGTATGTTCAATTGATTGACGATACTACTCAAAAAACCATTGTTAGCGCCAGCACCAAAGAGCTTAAGATGAAGAAAGGTACCAAGCAAGAGGCGGCAAGCAAATTGGGTGAGCTAATTGCCAAAAAGGCAAGCAGCAAAAAAATCAAAACAGTTGTGTTTGACAAGGGCGGCTTTAAGTATCATGGCCGGGTAAAGGCGGTAGCTGAGGCGGCACGCGAGAACGGATTAAATATATAAATAGAATATAATAATTATCCAGAGTTAGTGGAATAACAGCGAGACCCTTCGACTCGCTGACGCTCGCTCAGGGTGACATAGATATGGCAGAAAATAAAAAAAATAATACTAGCCCTGGCGCATCACCTGCAGGGCCCAAAACCCAAGGTAATAAAACCGTTTATGCCAAAAAACAGGCGGCCAGACGGCAGGCCAGAGGCAGACGGGGCGAAAAACCGACCGATGAATATGAACAGCGTATTGTAGACATTGCCAGGGTTACGCGTGTTATGGCCGGTGGGAAGCGGATGCGTTTTCGCGCTTGTGTGGCCGTGGGAAACCGAAAGGGAAAAATTGGCGTGGGCCTGGACAAAGGCGCGGACGTAAGCATCGCGGTTAATAAAGCGGTAAACCAGGCTAAGAAAAATATGATTGATGTGCCGATTGTTAACGAAACAGTACCGCATGAGATTTACCACAAGATGGGAGCAGCTAAGATCCTGTTAAAGCCGGCGCGCAAAGGTAAGGGTGTAATTGCCGGTGGCGCGGTGCGTATTATTTTGGAATTGGCCGGAGTAAAAAATATTACCAGTAAAATATTAGGCACCAATAACGCGGTTAATGTCGCTAAGTGTACAATAGAAGCTTTGGATAACATTAAAAAAGTTGAAGTAAAGAAAAATAATAAGAAAACTAAAGATAATAGTAAAAAGAATTAAAATTTATATTCGCATGACCCGCATTCGTAGTTGCGGGATGTGCGAAGCACGATGACATGTCTTTATCAATGCATACAATTAAATCCGCCAAAGGGGCGCAAAAGAAAAGAAAAAGAATTGGCCGTGGTAATTCCGCCGGCCAGGGGACTTATAGCGGCCGTGGGCTTAAAGGGCAGAATGCCCGTTCCGGTGTATCCAATCTAAAGCGCCTGGGAATGAAGCAGGTGCTGCTTCGGACGCCAAAGAAACGGGGCTTTAAATCTATTAAAGCAAAAGATCAGGTATTAAATTTAAGCGCCATTAATAAGTTTTTTAAAGACAAAGAGACAATTAGCCCAAGTGTTTTGCAAGACAAAGGGATAATTGATACAATGAATAAAGGCGTCAAGCTTTTGGGAGAGGGAAAGTTACTCCGAAAAGAGCTTAAGTTTAAAGATATCAAAATGAGTGAGTCAGCTAAGACTCAGGTAGAAAAAATGAAAGGTAAAATTTTATAATATGGTAGTAGATAAATTAATACAAATTTGGAAGGCTAAAGATTTGAGGAAAAACATATTATTTGTGCTGGCCATGTTGGTTATTTTTCGGATCGCCGCCCATATCCCGGTACCGGGTGTAGACGTAGGGGCGCTAAAGGATTTCTTTTCCGGTAATCAAATTTTAGGCCTTTTAAATATATTTTCCGGCGGCAGTATGCAGAATTTTTCGATCGTAATGATGGGTATTGCCCCTTATATTACTTCCTCAATTATTTTTCAGCTGCTGGGTATGATCGTGCCAAAGCTGGAACAATTGCAAAAGGAGGAAGCCGGCCGGCAAAAGATAAATATGTGGACCCGCTGGCTGACTGTCCCGATGGCGGCGATGCAGGCCTTTGGAATGATTACAATACTCCGGCGTTCTTCAACCGCTATTATGGGTGATATCGGCTCCTTGCAACTACTGGGGATTGTCACCGTGATTACCGCCGGAACTATATTCCTGATGTGGATTGGAGAGTTAATAACCGAGAAAAAAGTGGGCAATGGAATTTCACTTTTAATATTCGCCGGCATTGTGTCCGGTTTGCCGCAAGCTATTCAGCAGATTGTGGTCACCTTTGACCAATCACAGTTATTTTTGTTGGTTGGTTTTACTTTTATTGCGATTCTCACAGTTGTGGGAGTAGTGGTAATTACCGAGGCGCAGCGAAATATTCCGGTTCAATACGCCAAGCAAGTAAGGGGAAACCGGATGTATGGCGGCACCAGCACCCATCTTCCGCTTCGGGTTAATATGGCCGGAGTAATTCCAATCATTTTTGCTATTTCTGTTGTGTTGTTCCCTTCAATGATCGCTCAATTTTTTATTCAGGCGCGTACTGCCTGGATCGCTTCTTTGGCGACCTGGGTAATTGAGCTGTTTAATAATCAGATTTTTTACGGGGTTATTTATTTTGTTTTGGTTTTTGCTTTTACTTTTTTCTATACCGAAGTTATTTTTCATCCCAATCAGATTGCCGAGAATCTACAAAAGCAAGGCGGTTTTATTCCGGGGATTCGGCCGGGTAAGCATACCAGCGAATATTTAGCTAACACCACCCACAAAATTATTCTGGTTGGCGCTTTGTTCCTGGGCTTGATCGCGGTCCTACCCCTGGTATTACGGGCGATAACCAATATGCAGGCCTTGGCGCTTGGTGGCACTTCACTTTTAATCGTGGTGGCGGTTGTTATTGAAACAGTAAAACAAGTAGAGTCCCAATTAACCATGCGGGAGTACGAGGGCATGTAAAACGTCACGGATTGACACGGATAAGAGACGGATTTACACGAATATTTAATCATATTTTTAAATCAAAAAGTAAAATTCCGGCAGTTGCCGGTATTTTTTATTTTTTAGGCTAATTATGGTATAATAAGTATAGTAAAAAGACAGTTAAAATGGATAGCAGATTAAATAAACCTCTGTTTTCTGTTTTCTGTTTTCTGTTTTCTGTTATCTTATCTATGGAAGCATTAATTAAGGCAAACAATTTAAATTTTACCTATAATAGGGGCAAGGATAATGAATTCCAGTCGCTTATTAATATTAATTTTGATATTTATCCGGAGGAATTTATTATTATGTTCGGTCCTTCCGGCTGCGGCAAATCCACCCTGTTAAATGTAATGGCCGGTCTGGAAAAACCGGATACCGGCTCAATGACTGTTTTGGGCCGTGATATATCAACCATGAGCAAGCATGATTTTGCCATGTATCACCGGCGGCAGGTTGGAATGATCTTCCAGCAGTATAATATAATAACCAGCCTTACTGTACTTGACAACGTAGTTTTACCGCAATTATTTGTTAATATTAGCAAGGGTAAGCGCAATAAATGGGGGAGGCAATTGTTGGAGCGTTTTGGCATACTTAAACAAGCTAAAAAAATTCCTACCGAATTGTCCGGCGGGCAGATGCAGCGTATTGGTATTGCCCGGGCGATTATTAACAATCCAAAGCTGGTATTGGCCGATGAGCCGGTCGGTAACCTTGATTCAGTATCAGCCAAGAATGTGTTGGATATTTTGGAGGAGCTTAATGAAAAAGAAAAGAAGACTATAATTCTGGTTACCCATAACCCGGAATACTTGTCCTATGGCGACCGAATATTCTATATGAAAGACGGGATAATTACCAGGGAAGTGGTTAACCGGGACAAGCAACAAACAGAAAAGCCTGATTTAACGCCCAAGTCGCCGACCGCCGAGATTAACGATTTGATGCGTGCCTATCACGGCTTAACCCCGGAGCAGATAAATATTTTGATCATGCCTTATAAGGCTAAGGCCTTTGCCCATCATTTTATTTCCAACCGGAATATGGAAGAGACAAAAATATTGGAAGATATAATCCAACGGCGTCTACTTGGGACGATAAGCCAAGAAGAATTTTTTGAGATACTTAGAAAAAATTCAATAGAGAATGGAGTGGGCTTTGACGTGCGGACAGCGGAGAAGATACTTCGGCGGGTAAATCGGATAATTCGGACCGCGTATTATATTTACCAAGAAGAACATAAACGAAAAGATGAACAAGGTAAGCACGATAAACTGAGTGATAATGAAAAGGCCAAAAAGGTAACTTGGTATTTATTGGGTGCTTGCTACTATAAATATTATAAAAATTTAGACGAAGTGCAGATCAATCGCCTGCAGCAGGCGGTAAAGGATCGTTTGGTCGGGGTTTTGCAAAAGAATGGTTTTTTCAAACAGCTTGATAAGTCTTTTAAAACGGGTGGGGTTGGTTTAAATTCAAAAACAGCCAAGGCAATGACCGAAGAGTTGGAACTGATATTGATACTTGGATTTGGTATTGTACAAAAGATCACTATGGATGAAATTAAAGCTGATACTAAAACCGAAGAAAAGACTGAGCCGGAAAGCAAGCCGACAGATGAAGCGGCTAAATTATCGGCTGTGGAGCAAAATATAGCTGCCCAAGAAGATAAGACAGCGGACAGTACTGGTGATACTTCCAAGATCGCTTCGGTTATGGACACTGGTACGGCCGAAGTTGCACAAAAAATGGCCAGCATGATAAAAGAAACAATGAACGAGTCAGGAAATGGCCAGACGAGCGATACAGGGGAGAGCGAGGAAATAAGTGATGTCAAAGAAGGTTCCTCCTTCGCTAACCCGCCTGCCGGCGAGGCAGGGGCTACGGAGGACAAGGAAGAGACAAAAGAAAAGGAAGGCCATAAACTATATTTATCCGGTGATGAAGCCGCTCAGTTGGCACGGGCCGGTGTAGCCTTTGAAGATACAAAACAAGAAAAAAGCGAAGCAATAAGAAAGTCCGGAGAACTGGAAGAAGAAATAAAAGAGGCTAAGACAATGGCTGAGGAATCGGAAAAGGCGCTAAACAGGGTTTCACCCGAAGTCACTAAATTTATATCTGACGTGGTCAAGGAATATGAAAAAAAATCGGACAATGACAAAAATGATAATAATAATCAAGATAAAAAATAAGATATGTTAATAACCGATGTTTTAAGACTGGCTACCCGTATGTTTAGGACCAACCGGTCGCGAACGTTTTTAACAATTCTCGGTATTAGTGTTGGCATTGGCACGATTCTTTTTCTGGTATCTTTAGGCTACGGCATCCAGCAGTTTATTTTAGATAGGATCACTACGTCAGATGCCTTGTTAAGCTTGGATATTAGTACCGGTGATTTGGAGACCATGGAGCTCACGGATGATTCGCTTACTGAGATAAAAAGTATAAGCGGGGTTGAAAAAGTAAGCCCTTTGGTAACGACGCAGGCGCAAGTGAATATTGGCGATATCGCGACCGAGCTAACCGCCAATTTCGCGGACCGTGATTATTTCCGTTTGGACGGAACAATACTCAAGAAGGGTGAATTCTACGAAGATGAGGGCGCAAATAACAAGAAAGTAATTATTTCATCAGCAGCTCTGAAATTGTTCAATATTAGTGAAGAAGAAATATTTAACAAAAAGATCAATTTTGTTTTTTTTATTGAGGAAGAGGATGACGACAAAGGCGGAATTGCCCGGAGCTTTATTGAGGCAGAGGGTGAGTTTAGGGTTATAGGCATTATTGAAGAAGAAAATTCCAATTACGTATTTTTGCCCCGTTCTTTGGGCGAGGAATTTGGTTTTGATAAATATTCCAAGATAAAAGTTAAGGTAGAGAGTGAAGAGAATCTAAATATCACCCGGGAGGCGATAATTGAGCACGGATATATCGTGAGCGCCTTGTCCGATATTATTGAACAAGCTAACCAGGTTTTTAAAATCGTTCAAATCGTTCTGGCCTCTTTTGGCATAGTTGCCTTGATCGTGTCAGCTATTGGAATGTTTAACACCATGACGATCGCGCTCCTGGAGCGGACCCAGGAAATCGGGGTAATGAAGGCCTTGGGGGCGACCAGTCTGGACGTGTGGACATTGTTTTTGGCCGAATCGGTAATCATTGGTTTTATCGGTGGACTAGGCGGAATATTTATCGGTATTGCCGGGGGCCAGGTTTTTAATTATGCGGTAAACATATTGGCCAGTGCCTTGGGCGGGGAAAAAGTCGATCTTTTTGCCACGCCCTGGTGGTTTATTATGACTATTATTTCTTTTTCTACTATCGTTGGCCTAATAACCGGTTTTTACCCGGCCCGCCGCGCCGCCAGGATTAGTGCGATGGAGGCGGTACGTTACAAGTAAGAATTAAAAATTAAGAATTAATAATTAAAAATAGTAATAAGTAAAAATATGACGAGTCAAAAAAAGGGAGAATTAATTGATTTTAGCAGGGAAAAGCTTCGGAGAGAGGTAAGTAAAGAATATTTTTGGAAAAACACTCATAAGGAATTTAGAACTTTAATGGATGAAAATATAGTTAGCCCGGAAGTTTATGGAGATATTGAGAAGCAGGCTTTGGGTGGCAAAATTACGGAATATAATTTATTTAAACATTTGCAAAAAGATTTAAAACTGCAAGCCGCTGACGCACACAAGATAATTGACGCGTTAATAGAAAAATTAACACCTGCTCCTGAATATGATACTAGTGAAGAAGATTTGGCAAAGCGTCAAGAAATGATTAGAGCAATCATCGCTTCTGCTTACGAAGAAGAACAACGAGAAGCAGCATAATTAATATTTGTAAATTCGTAATAAATTCGTAATTCGTAACAAATAAAATGTCTTTGCTTGATTTAATATTTGGATCTAGTCCAAAAATTTACCGCTCAGCAATTTTGCGTATTCCTGGCAACCGTTTTAACCGGCAGGCCAGGCTTAAGGTGGGGGATAATGAGCAGTCCCTGGTGGGTGAAAGTCTGCGCGATTATTTGGCCGGTTTGGC
>JAUVLY010000061.1 GCA_030600505.1 Candidatus Falkowiibacteriota bacterium | reverse complement strand
TTAGCATATATTATTGGTTCAATTGTAGCAATTGGTTTATTAATAACCGGCAAAAAGAAGTGGGGCTCCATGGTACCGATGGGCATATTTTTGTCCACAGCGACTATTATTATCCTCTTTTGGGGAGACTTTGTTTTAAATTGGTATTTAGGATTACTTATATTCTAAATGAAGAAAATTTTAAAAGCACATAAATACGACATTGTGGTTATTGGCTTATTGCTGGTCTTAATTTTAGGCTGGCAATTTTTTTATACTCTTGAGGACGATAGCCCGCCTGAAGCGTTTGCCGCCGAGTTTGATAATTTGGGTAATCCGTTTCATGGCTGGGCCTGGAATGAAAATATTGGCTGGCTAAGCTTTAACTGTGAAAATACTGATTCTTGTGTTGCCTCTGATTATAGTGTCGGAGCCGAAGACTTGAATGACCTAACCGCGAGAATAGCCGGTTGCGCCTGGAGCGAAGTGGTTGGCTGGCTTTGTTTTGATACTCCGGATGATCCCCCTAATTTCCCGGCCACTTCCACTATGCTTGATTTAACTACTAACGAATTATCCGGCTGGGCCCGTTTTTGCAGTTTAGCTGATGACCCGGTTGCTTGTAGCGGTGGCAACGGAGCTGGCTGGGTAAAGATGCGCTGCCTGGATGAATGCGCCGCCTCCAACTATGGCGTTAGTATGACCAAGGATCAGTCCTTGCACGGCCAGGCTTATAGCGATGACTATGGCTGGATTAGCTTTAATTGCGAGGAAGCCGGACCAAGCGGACAGGATTGGTGCGCTACCTCCAGCTATCATGTAGCCATGAACACTAACGTCAGCGGTTATGCTTATAGCACTACCACGGATTGGATCAGCTTTAACTGCAATAACGAAGCCGAATGCGGTTCCAGCACCTATGGCGTGCATTTGGACTATACTACCCAGACATTTGCCGGCTATGCCTGGAGTGACAATGTCGGCTGGATTAGTTTCCAGGAAAGCAACCCCCCCGATGCTACAGTCGTGACCAATAATTGTGATGCTTCTTGTGTCCCAGGGGCTGGTTGCACGGCCTGTTTGGACGCTGGCGGCGTAGCTCATGGCTGGGCCAAGGTTTTATCATATGGCGATAATGGTTGGATGAAATTAAATGATGATGGTGAGGGTACAATTACTTCTAATGTATGGCTAAATGGTTCCGATTTTGAAGGCTGGGCCTATAATGGTAGTAATGACAATACCGGTATTGGCTGGGTTGTTTTTAATTGTAATGATGCCGGTGGCCCGGGAGATATTTGTGTCAGCACAGGCGATTTTAAAGTCACTTACAGTGAATATTTTACTTATGTTTTTAATGACGCACCAACCACCACTGACCCGGTTGTTTTTGAATATTTAACTTATTGTGATCGTTCAGTATTTGAGCGTAGATTAGATTGGACTTTTACCGATCCTGACGAGCCAGCTGATGGCCAAACCGCTTATCAGATAATAATTGATCGCGATAACCCCGGGCCACAACCACCGGGTAGTCCGGATTTTGATTCCGGTATTTGTCTTAATCAGGGTGATAATGATGGTAAGTGCGCTTCAGATGGAGATTGGCAATATTTTTGGATAGACGCTATTAATAATTCCAGCCTTTGGAATAATTTTACCTTAGATTATGGGTCTACATTTTATTGGTGGATAATGGTTTGGGATCAAAGTGATGAACCGTCAGCAGATTGGAATGTGGGCGAAAGTTTTACTATTGACGCTAATGAATGGCCTAACCCATATTTTTATTGGTATCCGCCCGTATTCAGTCAGGGTGAAGATGTTGCCTTTATAAGTACTACCTCAGCCCGTTGCTATCGCGATAGTTTTAGCCAGCAGGTGCCTTGTGATAACACCCACACTTGGCACTGGACAACGGACGCAGCAAGCAATATAACAGAAAATGATACATACGATGCTTCATCTACCGTAATTAGATTTAGTGATCAAGCTGTTGGCATAGTTCATCTTGAGTTAACAGATACCTCCTTATCTGTTTCTTGTTCTACGTCATCAATTGGCATCGGTGCTAATGTTCGTTTGCCTTCCTGGATAGAAACGCAGTAGGCAGAAAATAGGAAATAGAAAACAGAAAATAGAAATTAGATAAAATATAATTTAAACATAAAATTAGCGTGGGATTTTTCCACGCTAATTTAAAATTAACGTGCAAAAAGCAAACAAATTAAATAATAATTCCGGCCATACCCTGATTGAGTTGCTTGTCGGTTTGGCAATTATTGGCTCTATTTCTGCTCTGGTGGTGGTAAATGTCCGTGATACCGGTAAAACCTCCAGCCTGGACAATGCCGCTTTAAAGCTGGTGTCAGACATTAGATTGACACAGGATTTTGCCCTGGGTCTTAGAAGCCAATATAATGGCACAGACGATGAATTTCCCGATGGAGGGTGGGGGGTATATATTGACAGTCAGACAGACAATACAAATTATTATATGTTTGCGGATTTGAATAATAATAATATTTTTGATAACGGAGCCAGTGATTATGAATTGTATAAGCAAGTTAAGTTGCCTGCCGATGTTCGTATTCAGCCGGGTCTTGACGGGATTGACAATGGTGGTGCTGCTTATAGCGGAATGCAGGATTTGGCGCTTTTTTTATTGCCCCCGGATCCGATAATAGAAATAAATTCCGGCAGTGAGCTAATTTGCCAAACAGTTGAGATAACCTTGGAGTCAATATCATCAGGCAAAACAAAAACAATAATGATAAATGATTTTGGTTTAGTGGATATATCAAATTAATATGAAAATACTTACAAAGAATCAAGGCGGGTTTACCATGATGGAGTTAACAGTGGTAATAACAATTATCATTTTTGGTTTGCTGGGCGTATCATCGTTGGTTATTCAGAATCTTCAAGCCCAGAGCGTAAATAAGGAGTATTTGATTGCGTCTATGTTGGCCCAGGAAGGCTTGGAGTTGGTCCGCAATCAGCGCGATAACAATTGGCTTCGTCAGGCTGACTGGAAAGGCGCGGCCAGTCCAGGCATTGATATTGTACAAGACCAGACATATATTATTGATTACCGTGGTTTTACCGAGGCTGAAGATGACCCAGACCTGATTGACCTGGGGAGTGACGCAACCAAGCTTTATCAAGATCCTAATGGCTATTATACGACCGATAGTGATAGTGGGAATAACCCGGACACTGCGTATTACCGCATAATCCATATTACCGAAGATCCGGACGATAATTTTATTGGTGCTTCTTCCACGGTGATGTGGGAAAACCGAGGTAATATTAGGACATATCAAGTTGATACTATTTTTTATGACTGGCGATAATAGAAAAACACAAATATTAAACAATAATGGTTTTTCACTTTTGGAAATTATTATTAGTGTTAGCGTTTTTGTGGTGGTGATCATGCTTGCTACCAGTATTTTCCAGTCTGTAGTGGAGGGCCAGCGCCAGGCCATATCCGCCCAGCACACCCAGGAAAGCATCCGTTATGTTATGGAGGTAATTAGCAAGGATATGCGGCAGGCGGTGCGCAGTGACGCGGCCTGCCACGCCGGCGGTAATCGAATATTTAACCAGGATAATTCCGCGGAGCTGTGGTTTGAAAATAAACATGGTGAATGTATACGCTTCTATCTTGATGGTACTAGTTTAATGAAAGACAGGGATGGCGTGGCTGCTTCAACCACGCCTGACGAAATAGAAGTTAGCGACTTGGAGTTTATAGTTAAATCTAATGCGGTTGGCGTATCACCGGCTAACCGCATCCAGCAAATAGTAACTATGAAGATGAAGGTTGAGGCCAGGTCGGTTAAAGTTTCCAATAAAACACCATTTTATATTCAAACCACTGTTTCATCGCGTTTTTATGAATAAAATTTTGAAAAAATTATTAATTAACCAGAAAGGCGGCACCGCTTTACTGTTAACACTTTTGATATTATTTGCCGTATTCACGGTTACCTTGACGGCCAGTGATATTGTGATTAGCGGACTTAAGATGAGTAAAGAGCGTTATGACTCTACCAAGGCTTACTTTGCCGCTGAATCAGCCGGGGAATTAATTATTTGGAAAATAAGGAAAGATAGTTATGATATTTATACTGATTGTGAGGATGGTGCTTCTCACACGATTTGTTTTACCGATGGGACTGATACAATAGCAAATTGTGCAAATAGCTGTTTGGCTGTAGAGTCGGACACTGTGACTTTATCCAATAATGCTTTTTATAGCATACAATATGATTTTTCAACGCCAACAACTACTTTAAGTTGTTTGGGCCAATATGCGAACGTAGGCAGGAGAGTACAATTAAAATATTAAACCTACATTTATTTTTAACAAATCAACCGGGTGGTTGGTTTTTATTTGTTGATGTTATGCTAAAATTCTTGTAAAATAAAGATAATGGATAAAAATAAAGCTAAAAATAGGATAGAAAAATTAAAAAAGGAAATAGCGCATTATCGCTATCAGTATCATGTGCTGGATAAGGAAACGATTAGCCAGGAGGCAAGTGACAGCCTAAAAAACGAGCTTTTTAAGCTGGAGCAGGCATTTCCGGAGTTTATCACCTCGGATTCGCCCACCCAGCGCATTGGCGGCCAGCCCTTGGATAAATTTAAAAAAGCTACCCACTCTTCGCGTATGCTGTCTCTTTTTGACGCTTTTAACGCGCAGGACATGCTTGATTGGGAAGCCAGAAATATAAAAATCCTCTCCCCCCGGCCCCCTCTCCTAATTAGGAGAGGGGGAGGAGCGGAGCGGAGGGGGAGAGGATTTAAGCTGGATTATTTTTGTGAACTTAAGTTAGATGGGATCGCGGTGGCGATTCGCTATCATAATGGCAAAATGGCCAAGGCCATCACCCGCGGCGATGGGCAAACAGGGGAGGATGTAACGGGGAATATTAAAACTATTTTGTCTGTACCGCTTAGCTTGGCCAGGGTAAAGAATAAAAAGATATCAGATATTGTAAACAAAGACCTTGAAGTGCGCGGTGAAATAATAATGACTAAGGCGGTTTTTAAAGAATTAAATAAAAAGTATAAACAAGCCGGTAAGGCCGAGCTAAAGAATCCGCGTAACGCGGTGGCCGGTTCGGTCCGCCAGCTGGATTCCTCTTTAGCCGCGGAAAGAAAATTGGATTTTGTCGCCTATGAGACGGCCACTGACTTAGAAATAAAAAATAATTCAGATAAGCGCGATATTCTTACCAAGCTTGGTTTTAAAACTTTGAGCGAAAATAAATATTGTCGAGACTTAAAAGAAGTTGAAAAAATGCACGCGTATTGGGAAAAAAACCGGGACAAGCTGCCTTTTGAGGTGGACGGTATGGTCGTGAAAGTTAATAATTTAGCGCTTTGGGATGTTCTGGGCACGGTGGGCAAAGGCCCCAGGTATATGATGGCCTACAAATTTGCCGGCATTCAGGTTACCACTAAGTTAAAAGACGTAGTCTGGCAAGTCGGTCGGACCGGAATATTAACCCCTACGGCCGTATTGGAGCCGGCTAATGTTGGCGGGGTCACGGTTACGCACGCCACTCTTCACAATATGGATGAGATTAAGCGATTAA
>JAUVLY010000042.1 GCA_030600505.1 Candidatus Falkowiibacteriota bacterium | reverse complement strand
ATTGGTACGGTTTTTGTGGTTATTCTTTTTCTTCTGGTCGTGGTGCGGCTCTGGGACTATGCCCTGCTCTATAAAAAGGTGAAAGAAGTTGATAAGATGAAGGACGAATTTGTTTCAATGGCTACCCATGAATTGCGTACTCCGATTACCGGTATTTCCGGGTTTCTGTCAATGGTAATAAACGGGGAAATGGGGCCGATTAATGCCAAAACCAAAGACGCCTTAACCATGGCTTCAAGCGCTTCTGAGCGGCTGGCCGTTTTGGTTGACGACCTTTTGGACGTTGGCCGTATTGAACAAGGACGCATATCTCTGAATCCGGAACCAACAGAGCCGACGCAAATAATAAAAGAAACCGTGGCTGAATTAATGGTCCAGGCAAAAAATAAAAAATTGGCTCTTAATTTCCAAGCACACAAAGAAGTTTTGCCGATTATAAATATTGATAAAGATCGGTTTAGGCAGGTGTTGATTAACTTGATAGGCAACGCGATCAAGTATACGCCCGCAGGCGAGATTCAGGTGCTTACTCACGCTCGTTTTGACGGCCGGGTGCTGGAAGTAAAGGTCAAAGACACAGGGCTAGGCATGTCCAGTAAAGACCGGGAACGCTTGTTTGAAAAATTTTATCGGATTAAAAATGAAAAAACCAAAGATATTACCGGTACTGGTTTGGGAATGTGGATTACCAAGCGTTTGGTAGAGATGATGAACGCTACGATCACAGTTGATTCTATTGAAAACGTTGGTACACAAATTACTCTTCAGTTTCCAATTGTGAAGAAGGGAAAATAATATAATATCAAAAAAACAATCCTGAGTATTTGGGATTGTTTTTATTAACCCTCTCCCCCCAACCCCCTCTCCTAGCCAGGAGAGGGGGAGATTTAAGGAATAAAATATTTATAGTTCCAAATTACAATCAACTTTTAAATCTTGCCATGGCGTAAATTCTTGGCGTTGTGCTTTAAAATATCCAGCGGCCGCCATCATAGCGGCATTGTCGGTTGTGAATCGTAAATCGGGGAGCGTGAATCGTAAATCGGGAAGTTGTTTTTTTGTGGCTTCAGCCATTTGAACTCTTAACTCTTCGTTCGCTGCTACCCCACCGGCCAGCATTATGGTACTAACATTATATTCTTTCGCCGCTTTAATAGTTTTAGAAATCAATACATCAATAATCGCCTGTTGGTATTCGCACGCGTATTCCGGAATTTTATTCTTCCATTTCTTGTCTTTTTTAAGACTGTAGAGTAATGCAGTTTTTAAGCCAGAAAAACTAAAATCAAAATTTTTTGAATTAATCATCGGACGCGGTAAATTTATTTTATTTTGGTCATTGGAATTTGATGTTTGTAATTTATTTGGTGCTTGGTGCTTGGGATTTAGTGTTTTTGCTGCTTCTGCAGCAATAGCCGGTCCGCCAGGATAGCCAAGGCCCAGCATCTTAGCGCCTTTGTCAAAAGCCTCACCGGCCGCGTCATCCCTGGTCTGGCCAATGGTTTTTATATCTCCATGACCCCTCATTAAAGCCAACAACGTATGTCCACCAGATACGGTTAAAACCACAGCTGGAAATTCTGTCGTCTGCTGTCTGTCGTCTGCTCTCTCTTTGTTTATAAAATTAGCATATATATGTCCTTCGATATGATTAATGGGGATGACCGGGATATCCCAGGCATAGGCCAGGGTTTTGGCGGTTCCCATCCCAACCATAAGGGAGGTGATAAGGCCTGGTCCGGCCGCAACCGCGATCGCGTCAATCGCCGGGGCGATCGTAGGAACATGATTGTTAATCGTAGGGGCATGATTAATCATGCCCCTACGATTAACGCTGGCCTGTTCAATCGCCTCGTTTATTACCGGCAGAATTTTCAAGACATGTTCGCGCGCCGCCACTTCAGGCACAACGCCGCCGTATTTCTTATGTATTTCAATTTGGCTGGCAATTATGTTGGATAAAACTTCAATTGTGTCACCACCGCCCTTAATAACCGCGGCCGCGGTTTCATCACAGCTGGTTTCGATGCCTAGTATTGTCATATTATTTATAAGCACTTTGCCGGTGTTTAATGCGGATGATGATTATAAGCAGTTCTTTTTTTCTCAGCATATAGATAATCCGATATGGCCAGACCCGGTATGACCAGGCCTTTTTGTAATCACCGGATAATTTTTTACCAAGATGCGGATTTGTTGATAAAGCCTTTAAAGCGTTAAAAATTTTTGAATGATACTTTTTTTCAATCTTTTTTAAATCTTTTTGCGCTTGCTTGGGAAGAATTACTTTAAATTTCATATCTTGAGTTTAACTATTTTAATAATTCTTCGAAATTTATATAGTCCCCCTTTTTGTATTCTTCCTGAGCTTTTTTTATATCCTTTTTTAGTTCCGGGAAATCATTGATTACTTCCAAAGTTTCCGCCCATGACTCAAATTCTTCCGCGGACATCATTACGGCTTTTGGCTTTCCTTTTTCAGTAAGAAAATAATAATTGGCCGGTGCCTGAATCTCATCGGCAATTTTGAATATTTTTTTCCTGGCTTCTGATATTGATATTGTTGTTTTTGAATTCATAAATATTATTATAATTATTATATGTACATAATAACGTACATGTAATTTTTTGTCAATAAAATAACCCCCAAATGGGGATATTTAGTATTTATGTGACGCCACGGGGAATCGAACCCCGATTACCAGGATGAAAACCTGACGTCCTAACCGTTAGACGATGGCGCCAAAAATAATAGTCCCTTTTTAAGGACTAAGAATATTATAATGTAGATAAACAAAAAAGTCAAGACTTTGGCTAAAGTTAGCTTGACAAAATGATTATTTTTTACTAAAATTGAAGAGTTATTATAAATTTTAAATTTATGGATAAGATTATCATTGCCTCTGGCCCGGTAATTGTAAAAAATAATAAAGTATTATTAAATATCTCCGGGAAAGATGATTTTTGGAAGTTTTGTGGCGGTAAAATCGGAGAGGGTGAAATTTTAAAAGAAGCGGCAATTCGTCGCGCTAAAGAAGAAATGGGGGTAGATATAGAAATTAGAAACAACGAGCCGTTTTTTATGTATGTGCCTAAGCCAGGAGAAGAGTATGTTGATGTGATATTGGTTCATTGGTTGGCTGACTATAAAGGTGAGATCAGGCCGGGAAAAGACGTAAAGAAATGGGATTGGTTTGATATTAATGATTTACCAGATAATTTGGGTCCAAATATAATTCCTGCATTAACACATTTTAGTTTTATAAAATAAATATGGATTATAATAATTTAAAAGCGCAAGACAAGGAAGTATTTTTAAATATTGAAAAAGAGGTTAAGCGGCAGACAGAGGAGATGGAATTGATTGCCAGTGAGAACTATGTTTCTAAGGCAGTACTTGAAGCAATGGCTACGGTACTTACCAATAAATATTCCGAGGGTTACCCGGGCAAGCGCTATTACGGCGGCAACCAAGTGATTGATGACGTAGAAATAATCGCAATTGAACGGGCCAAGAAATTATTTAAGGCCGAACATGTAAATGTTCAGCCACTTTCCGGTTCACCGGCAAATGCGGCGGTTTATTTTGCTTTTTTGAATCCCGGGGATAAAGTACTGGGTCTGAAATTAGACCATGGCGGTCACTTGTCGCATGGACACCCGGTAAATTTTTCCGGCCTGCTTTATGATTTTGTACAATACGAAGTAAACAATGAAACCGGACGGGTTGATATGGAGATGGTGGAGCGAATTGCTAAAAAAGAAAAACCCAAGATGATCGTGGCTGGCTACTCGGCTTATTCGCGCGAGATAGAGTGGCAGCGCTTTAAGGAAATTGCTGACAGCGTCGGGGCAATCACTTTTGCCGACATTGCCCATACCGCCGGGCTGATTGCCGCGGGCGAGATGGATAACCCGACACCATTTTTTGACGTGGTATCAACCACTACTCATAAAACCCTGCGCGGCCCCAGGGGCGCGATGATAATGTGTAAGGCCGAGCATGCTAAGAAAATTGATAAGTCGGTTTTCCCCGGCATGCAGGGCGGACCACACGACCATATTACAGCCGCCAAGGCAGTGGCCTTTGGCGAAGCGCTTAAACCAGAGTTTAAAATATATGCCAAGCAGGTTATTAAAAATTGCCAAGCTTTGTCAGATAAATTAATAAGTTTAGGCTATCGGATAATTTCTAATGGCACGGACAATCATTTGATTGTTGTTGACCTTAACGGTAATGGTTTTGTCGGTAAAGACGCGGAGCGATTACTTGAGCAAGTGGGAATTTCTATTTCCCGCTCTACTATTCCCAACGATCCAAACCCGCCCTATAATCCAAGTGGTATACGAATCGGCACACCGGCAGTCACTACCCGGGGGATGAAAGAAGCAGAAATGCGCCAAATTGCCAGCTGGATTGATGACGCTTTAAAGAATAAAGACAATCAAAATAAATTGAAAACAATTAAAGAAGAAGTTAAGGCTATGTGCCTTAAGTTCCCAATACCAAGTATTTAGACTCAAAACAAAAAAGGAGGGGGTAAAAATGGATACTTCACTGAAATTACCGTTCGAGCTTTTGGTTTTAACCCAAGGTCAAATTGCAAATAAATGCGAAGAATATTATCTCGAATGCATCAAATGGCTAAAAGTATGTAATAAAAAAGCTGTTTTTATGATTCGGCCGATAAGCGACGCATCAGAATTTGCTATAGACGCCTATAATAAATTTGATTTTTATTTTAAAGGTTTAAAATCCGGAATCAGGAGGTCGGAATATGTTCAAAAGAGGCGTAAAATGTCTAAAAAAATGCTACAAATGCTATTGGCTAAGTAATCCAAAACAAGGCATCAAGAGATAAAATCTTGATGCCTAAAATTTGTCATCGCCCTCTGCCTGCCTGCTGGCAGGCAGAGGGCATCCCGCAACTACGAATGCGGGTCATACGAATAATATGAATGCAAAAATTATTAATGGACAAGCTTTGGCTGAGGATATTAAGGATGAAATTGTTAAAGAGATCCTTGAGTTGAATAAAGACAACACTAATTGTTTAAATAGGCGGCCGAATTTGGCCATTATTTTGGTTGGTAATAATACTGATTCAAATCTTTACGTGGATAAAAAAGTAAACACCGCCAAGCTGGTTGGCATAGACACGCATGTTTATCAGTGTGATAAAGATTCCGGCCAGGCCAAGTTGCTTGAAATGATTGATTTTTTAAATAATGACCAGGAAATAGACGCAATTATGGTGCAATTGCCTTTGCCCAAGGGTAGGGATTATGATACAGATGAAATAATTGCGCGGGTTAAACCGGAAAAGGACGTGGACCGTTTCCACCCCGTAAATATTAAACCGGTAAAAGATACTTGCGACGCGGGAATAATTTTACCGCCGGTGTTTGGTGTGATTTTGGAAATGCTTAAGTCAATTGATTGTGACCTGGAAGATAAAATAGTTACAATCGTTAGTAAAAGTGAAATTTTTGGCGGCTCACTGGCCAAAACCCTATCTTGCCGGGGCGCCAGCGCTCTGGTTGTTAAGCCGGATGCCGAAGATTTAGCAGAGCGTACAACGGAAGCGGACGTGTTAATACCAGTGATTGGTAAGCCTGGGTTAATAACCGGGAGCATGATAAAAGAAGACGCGATTATTATTGATGTCGGCATTACCCGTGATATGGGCTCAATCAAGGGTGACGTGGACACAGAAAGTTGCCAAGACCTGGCCGCCTACATTTCTCCGGTCCCCGGAGGAGTAGGTCCGATGACAGTAGCCATGACATTAAAGAATACTTTGGAGCTGTATAAAATAAGAAAATAAGATAAGTAAGAATAAAAAGAGTAAAAAGAAAAATAAGAAAATAAGATAAATAAAAAAAGTAATATCAAAAAACCGGCCAAGATGCCGGTTTTATTTATCTTTTTACTTTTATTTTTCTTATTTAAACCCGACGGCTTTGGCCGTATTCATAAGCAAAGCGGCAATAGTCATGGGGCCGACGCCGCCTGGGACCGGGGTGATTGCTTCAACGATATTTTTAACTTCGTCAAAGTCAACATCACCAACCAGTTTGCCATTATCTAAACGGTTCATGCCAACATCAATTACGACCGCACCTTTTTTCACCATATCTTTTTTTATAAATTGTGCTCGACCCATGGCCGCGACCAGAATGTCGGCTTGAGCTGTTATTTCCGGTAGGTTCTTAGTTTTTGAATGACACACTGTTACGGTGGCGTGCTCCTGGAGTAGTAGTTGTGCTAATGGCTTACCCACGATGTTAGAGCGTCCGATAATTACCGCGTGCTGGCCAACCAGATCCAGATTATAGCGCTTGATAAGCTCGATAATTCCAAGCGGCGTAGCTGAGCGAAAACCAGGGAGTCCGAGCATCAGCTTGCCGACATTTAGAGGATGGAAACCGTCCACATCTTTTTTGGGGTCAATGCTGGCAATAATTTTTTGCGCGTTAATTTGCTCTGGCAAGGGCAGTTGCACTAAGATACCATGGATTTTTTTATCGAGATTTAGTTTCTCAATCAACTCTTCTAGTTCGTATTGGGTAGTTTCGTGAGATAATTCATAGGAGAAAGATTTAATACCCACTTCATTGCAAGCCTTTTTTTTGTGTTTGGTATATATTACAGAAGCTGGATTTTCACCCACGAGTACAACAGCCAAGCCTGGAGATATTTTACTCTCTTTAATTTCTTTTTTCAATTCGTTTTTTATCTCTTGTGAAATTTTTTTACCGTCAAGGATGATTGGCATGATTTTATTTATTAATGAAGTTAATAAAAGCACCGAATTTCAAATAACAAATAAATTCCAAATAACAAATTCAAAATTCAAAACTGTTTTGGTCATTGAAATTTAGGATTTGGAGCTTATTTGCACCCAAAGGGCATTATATTATTTGGTGCTTGTAATTTTGTATTATTTTTAAAACAAACCCGATATTTTTCCATTCTCATCAATATCAATCCCTTCCGCGGCTGGTATTCGCGGTAGGCCGGG
>JAUVLY010000084.1 GCA_030600505.1 Candidatus Falkowiibacteriota bacterium | reverse complement strand
GAAGAGGGGGAACTAGATAAATATTATATGAGAAATTCCCAAGTATTATTTATTGCCAAGAAATTGAGGCGGGATATGACTGAAGCAGAAGAAGTTTTATGGGAGAGGATAAGAGCGAAGAGAATTGGGATTAAATTTCGTCGTCAAATGCCGTTTGTATTTGGAGGATATAAATATGTTGTGGATTTTTATTGTGCTAGTAAAAAACTAATAATTGAGATTGATGGCAGCATTCATCATAAAAAAGAAATTAAGGAAAATGACATATTTAGAGAAGATTTATTTAAGGTTAATGGATGTATAGTACTAAGATTTAATAATCATGATGTTATAAATAATATTGATATTGTTTTAGAAAAAATAAAATCAATAGTAATTAATTATTAATTCCCGCTAAAATAAGCGCCCCTCTCCTGTCTAGGAGAGGGGGTGGGGGAGAGGTATGAAAATAGCAATAGACATAGACGAGGTTTTGGCGGATTTTGCCAATCCCTTTGATAAATATATCCAGAAAAAGTACGGTCTTAAGATGGATCGGGACAAATGGAACACCGAAGAGTGGTGGTTGGCTTGGGGCGGGAGCAAGACCACGGCTGTTGGGAAGATCTATGAGTTTGTCAGCAGCGGGGCATTAGAGAAACTACCGCTTATTAAAGGCGCCAAGGATGGTGTCCGAGAATTAAAAGAGCAGGGCCATGAGCTGGTAATAATAACCGGACGGGCGGCAGACTGGATGGATACGACTAAAATCTGGCTGGACAAGAATTTTCCAAAGTATTTTAGTCAAATTGAAAGCACGGATTTTCATGTGGCCAAAGGCGGGCATAAAACCAAGGGCATTATCGCCCGTGAGCTGGGCTGTGATATTTTAATTGATGATTTCCCGCATTACGCCGAAGAAGCGATTGCCAACGGGGTTAAAGTCCTACTTTTTGACACCGGTTTTAACCATATTTACCATGAGCACGACGATATTCACCGGGTAAAGGATTGGAAGGAAGTGGTTGAGAAAATTAAACTCATAACTCATAACTCATAACTCATAACAAAGATACTAGATGCCGGAAAATTTTGAAAAAAATAATATTGTAGAGAAATTGGATAATATTAAAAGCCCAGAAGAAGAAAAAGATTATGATAAAGTGTTTGATGAAATAGTGGAAATAGCGGGTTATTTGCGTACAACCGGATCGGATAAGTTTAAAAATAATGACATAATAGCCGAGTTTGGACATAATATTTTGAAAAATTTTTCTTCAGAAAAAGCTTGCAAATACTATTTATGGCATCCTTTGGGTGGCAGTAATTTAAGTCCGGAAAATAGAGATAAATCGTATGCGCAATTAAAGGCAGAAGGTATAATGGATGAGTTTGATTTTCCCGGTGAATATTCAATTGAGGAATTTTTAAGAAAAATGCACGAAAAAGAAAAAGAAAAAAACGCTGAATAAAACGATTAAACTATTTTAATTTATAATTAATAAAAATATATGGAAATTACAAATCATAATTCCCAGGCGGCAAAGTTTGCTTTTTTTTATATGCTTTCCTTGGTGGCGCTGGTATTTACGGCGCTAAGCACCGGGATGATCATTTTTCAAATTATAAATAAGCTGATTCCGGATGTTCCGGGATTTTTTCAGGGTAGTTTTTCCGATTCCAGCCTTAAGTACGCGATCTCCCAGATGATCATTGCCGCGCCGATCTTTTTCTTAACTATGCGCCAGATTCACAAGTATCTTTATTCCGGTGAGCTGGATAATAATTCCGGGATTCGCAAGTGGCTGACCTATTTTATGCTTTTTGTTTCCAGCGTGGTTTTGATCGGCTGGGCAATCGGCACTTTGAACAGCTTTATGCAGGGTGAACTTACTACCAAGTTTCTACTTAAGGCAATTACCGCGATCGGTATTAGCGCGATTGTGTTTAGTTATTTTTTATACGACATTAAGCGGAAGGAAGTTAAAGGAGTGCGTGACTCACGAATCAAAATATTCTTGATCGGGGCGCTCACCCTGGTAGTAGCCGCTCTTATCGGGTCTTTATTTGTAGTAGAGTCGCCGACTGAGGCCAGAAACCGAAAACTGGACAGCATGGTAATTGTCGATTTTAATGAGATTGATCAGGCAATTAATATTTATTACGCGGAAAATAAAAAATTGCCAGAGAATTTAAGCACGCTTCAGGAAACAATTAGTTTTTTACGTGACAACGACTTGCAGGATCCGGTTACAAATAAGGCCTATGGATACAAAGTAAGTGATGATAAGAATTATGAGCTATGTGCCACTTTCCGGACAGTCTCAGCAGACGAAAAGAGCCGTGAATATTATTTTGACGACCGCTGGCATCATGAAGCCGGTGAGCAATGTCTTAAGCAGACAGTACATACAGAAGGAAAAGATTTTCCCTTGGAACCTCGTCCCGTGTTGATTGATTAGCAATAGTTCATTTCATATAAAGGAGGTGATGCAGCAATGAAAGCGCAACGCGCACTTGTGGTATTGATATTTTTTCTTTTAACCCTTTTCCCTGTTATTGCCCGGGCAGACGAAAACGGCAACAAATTTTGGGATACGCTAAAACCTGATTTTATTTCTACTAGATTTTTCTTTGGTCAGCAGATCAATTATGATCATTGGGAAAAAGAGGATTGGGACTATAAAATCTATGGATTTAATTTTGGATCAGGGTATTTTATTGGGGAAGAAAAGAAATGGAGAATTAAACTGGATGTAATTTATCGGCATTTTACAGCGTATAATGAAGACTACCGGGTTAGGGCCAACACTTTTGGCCTAGGTCTTTCAGTGGAAAGAAGCTTTTGTCTGTATAAAAATTTAGATTTCATCCTGGGCATTCAGGGTGATATATCTTATTTGAGAGAAAAAAAAGATCAACCCCATTGGGGTAATTCCGGGGTTATCGGATCTTTTGGCGTGTATCTAGGATTAGAAATGCAAATTTATGATAATATTAAGTTAAGAGCGTTGATATGCCCACTTCATTCCTCTGATCCACGTACAAAGAAAGAATTTGGTAGAAATTTCATGAGAGAGACTGTGGAGTTAATAATAGTTTTTTAAAAGCCGGACAGAATATTCGTCCGGTTTTTTCTTTTTGGTTTTTAAGCTTAAATATGGTATAATATTAACTATCAACAGTTAACAATTAACTTTTAACAATTAACATATGCCTGTAAAAAAGACAATTAAGAAACCCTCCTACGCTAAAGCTTCGGTGGGTAAAAAAACTAAAAAGACCAAAACTAAACTACCGGCTAAGCTGGTGAAGTATTTGGAAGATGCCGGGATTGACCATGAGGTGTTGGAACACCGGACTGTTTATACGGCTTTGGACGCGGCCGCGACCATGAAAAAGAAAATGAATGAGATTGCTAAGGCGCTTTATGTAAAAGCGGACAAGGATTACTTTGTGGTTATTTTGCCGGCTGACCAGAATCTGGATTTTTCGAAACTAGCCAAGTGTTTGTCGGCTAGCAGTGATAAGCCGTACAAAGTAATCAAAATTCCGGGGGAGAAAATTATGCTTAACGCCCTAAAGATCAAGAAAGGAGCGGTTAGCGCTTTTGGGAATATGCATAAATTACCGGTAGCAGTGGATAAAGGTTTGATTAAGGCGAAAAAAGCGGCCTTTGGTTCCGGTTCATTCAACCATTCGGTGGAAATGGCAGTGAAAGATTTTATTAAGCTGGAAAAAGCAATAGTTGGAAGTTTTGGGAAGAAGAAGGTGGTTAAGAAACAAAAAGTCGTGAAATCAAAGAGGAAGGTAAAAGCGAAAAAAATTGTCACTAAGAAAAAATAAAAGAAAACAGAAAGCAGAAAACAGAATACGAATAAAATTTCGGAGATATTAATAATCTGTTTTCTGTTTACTGTTATCTGTTTTCTAATTCATGATCAAATTTAAATTGGAAAAATTTGAAGGGCCTTTAAGTTTGCTTCTGAAGCTTATTGAGCACCAAGAGATGGATATTACCCAGGTGAGCATGAGTAAAGTAG
>JAUVLY010000120.1 GCA_030600505.1 Candidatus Falkowiibacteriota bacterium | reverse complement strand
TTGGCATATTTTTGGGCAAACTGCAACGTTTCTTGCTCTGAGTTTGATATAAATTCCATACCTAAATTGTAGCCTAAAAAATCAAAAAAATAAAGAGTGTAAAAAACAAAAGCAACTGAATTGTGTCGGTTGCTTTTGTTTGTGCCCCCAGAGGGATTCGAACCCCCGACCATCTCCTTAAGAGGGAGCTGCTCTACCAACTGAGCTATAGGGGCGTAGCTGGGGCGGGGATTGAACCCGCGACCTTAGCGTTATGAGTGCTACGCTCTAACCAACTGAGCTACCCAGCCCTATGTGCACCCGGCAGGACTTGAACCTACAACCCCTTGGTCCGAAGCCAAGTGCTCTATCCAGTTGAGCTACGAGTGCTAAAAGATTATAAAAACTCCCTAAGGAGTTCGTTATGTAATTTAACATAATTATTAAAAAAAATCAAGTATTAATTTTGGCTGGCTTTCCTGGCGCCTGGTTCGTCAGAACCAAAATGATGGGCAATTTCATGCTTAACGGTTTCTATAATTTTTACCCGACACTCATCTCTGGTCCGACAGGATTTAAGTATTGGTTTTCTATAAATAGTGATCTTGTCCGGTGTTACTACCCCGACATTACGCCGGCTAGACTGGACATAACCTTCGTACAGACCGTACAGCCCATATTTGGAACGGATGCCATATTCACGCAATGTTTCTGAGCTAGGAAATTCTTCTATCAGTATTGCCACGTTATTCATTTTTGCCCTAAATTTTTCCGGCAACTTATCAATTGCTTCGGAAACAATTTGTTCAAATTCCGTTTCACTAAACATACATTTATTTAGAAGCTACTAAATAATAATTATACTTATCTTTGTAAATTTTTTGAATTTTTAAACCAGCCGCGCGCGCTAACTTTTTTAACTCACGTTTAGTAAAGGCATGATAATAGCGCTTACTCACAGCCTCACCGCTCGGCGCCTTCCAATCCCAGAAAACATCACCAAAATCCATCTTGTTCTTTCCGATCAGCTTAAGCAAAAAAAACTTAAACACCAAATAACGGAATCTATAACGCTTGCTCCATTCTCTGCTCCACATATTCCAAACACTGATTACGATTTTTCCATCCGGCTTAATCTTGTTTCGCATTTGTCTAAATGCGTCTAGTCTGAGTCTCTTGCCTGGGATGTGTTGCAGAACCGCCACGGAAAATACATAATCAAACCCAAGCTCCGGTACCTTGCCCAAGCTTAAAGCGTCACCAACCATGAATTTAAAATCCGGCTTATCCTTCTTGGCAATATCCACAAGCCGCGAGCAAGCATCAACGCCCAAATATTCAACCCTTTTATTTTTAAAGGCTTCAAGCAGTCGTCCATTACCGCAGCCTACGTCCAAAATCCGATCACCATCTTTAACCCCTTGAGCAAGCTTAATAAGCTCCGGCCACAAAAACTTTTTTCTGGTTTCAGAAAAATGCTCAGCAATTTCTTCATAATTATGCTCAACAATTAAACATAATTCTTTTTCTGTTTTCTTATCCATATTATTTTTTCGACTGAATATATACGGCAAGCACTATCTTAATTTTATCATAATCTATTTTTTCGTCTAATTCCTCAAAAATCGTCTTTAATTTATCAGCTCCGACTTTTTTAATCGCTTTTTTTATCTTTTCTTCAGTTTTTTTGTCCACCAACTTGCTTGTGTCTTTAATTAACCCTTTTTCAATTAAATAGCTTAAATGATTAATTACCGTGCCAGTTGATAACTCGCGTAGCTCGGCAATGTCTTTAACGTCCTTTCCCTTATTATACAACTCCATGGTTTCCAGCTGGGTTAACTTTGTGCTTAAACCGCTATTCATTCTCGGTGCTGACACATCAAGCTCTTTAATGGGCTTTTTAAATTTCTCAGTCTTATGCCGGGGAGGTTTGTGTTTTCTTACGTAGCCATTGCCGGTTAGGCAAGTATCACACTTACCGCACAGCTTAGATTCGCTATCGCCAAAGTAGTCAAGCATATATTTTTGCCGACAGCCAAAATCGTAAACATAGTCCTCGATTTTATCCAGCTTCTGGTAGGCAGCCCGCATTTTTTCGCGCATTGCTTGCTCGTCAAATTCTAATTTCCTGGGTTTAACACGCTTAATAACCCGGATTTCCGTCCCCTTGAAAGGCGGGGCATACTGCACCAAACCCTCATCATTTAATTTTCGAATTGTCCGCATTAAGGCTTCGCGCTTTATTTTGAGTATATCAGCCACCACATCCGGGTTAAATTGCCAACCGCTGGTAATCTCATTGCCAAAACGCTCCCCTAGCTTGAGAATAACTTCGCGTTGTTTTTTCGCTTGCGGGCTGACAGTATCCAAAATATATTCAATGGTCTTGTTTAGCTTAAGAAATGCGTTTCCGCTTTTTTCCCGCGAGCGGCTAATATAGCCTTCACGCTCAAGGATTTTTAAACCAGTGCCGATCGCCATGTCCGGTATTTTATCGCTTAGATTTTCCATGATCTCCGCATATGTTATGAGGATTGTGTCACTTTCATAACTAAGTAGTACATCATAAATCTCCCTAATTAAAGACGGGGGCGGATTGTCACCCTTAATAAAAAACTCATGCAAAGCCCGGTCCCGGGAATTATAAAGCATTAAACAAAAACTTGGCTTTAAATCCC
>JAUVLY010000009.1 GCA_030600505.1 Candidatus Falkowiibacteriota bacterium | reverse complement strand
CCAATTTGTTTGGTTTTTGTTTTCATTTTATTTTTTTGTTTGGTTTTTGTTTTTTTGCTTACTATCGTGTTTTATTTTTCTATTTATATTATATCATAATTTGTTAAAATTAACAAGTGGAAAAGTCGTTATCGCCCTGCGGGCGACCCGCGCTACGAATGCGGGACATGCGAATAAATGCTTTTATCTGCGAATGAATATTTAATATGTCTTTAGTTGATAGATTAATTAGGGATGGGTATTTAAAAATGCCGGAGATTATTAAGGCTTTTAAGGAAATTAAGCGTGAGGATTTTGTACTGCCAAAATATAAGGCAATGGCAGGATTGAGTGAGCCTTTACCGATCGGTCACTCTCAAACAATTTCCCAGCCTTTAACCGTGGCCTTTATGCTTGAGCTATTGCAAGCGAAATCAGGAGACAAGATTCTTGATGTGGGCAGCGGTTCGGGCTGGAGTGTTGCTTTACTCTCGGAGATTGTTGGCCCAAAAGGCAGAGTTTACGGCCTGGAACGAATACCAGAATTGGCCGAGTTTGCCGAGCGTAATATAAATAAATATAATTTTATTTCCAGCAAGCAGGCGCGAATAATAGAGGGTGATGGTTACAAGGGATTGCCTGAATACGCGCCATTTGATAAAATAATAGTAGCGGCCGCGGCTAAAGAAGTACCAAAGAATCTTTTTAAACAGCTCAAGATTGGCGGCCGGCTGGTTTCGCCAATCGGCGAGGTAATGTCTACTCAAGATATGGTAGTGATTGACAAGGATAGAAATGGGCAAACAAAAGAAAAAAGATACCCGGGATTTATATTTGTTCCGTTAATTAATAATTGATTATTTCCTATGAGTTTAAAAAAAGGTAAAAAGGTTGTGGTTGTTAGCGGTTATTTTAATCCGATGCATATCGGGCATTTGGAAATGTTGGAAAAGGCCAAAAAACTTGGCGATTATTTAGTGGTAATTTTAAACAGCGATTATCAAGTGGGCCTGAAAGGCCGGGTGCCGTTTATGCCGGAAAAAGATCGTAAAAAGATAGTTGAAGCTATTCGCTATGTTGACGAAGTGTTTCCGTCAATTGACAAGGATTTAAGTATTTGCGAGTCATTGAGACAAGTAAAGCCGGATATTTTTGCTAATGGCGGTGACCGCCACCAAGGAGAAATACCAGAGGCCAGTGTATGCCGTGAGCTAGGGATTGAGATGATAGATGGAATGGGAGAAAAAATACGTTCCAGTTCTATTATGATTCAAAAAGCAAAGGAATATAAAATAAAGGAGAAAAAACAATGAAAAAAATAATTTTTTTGATTTTATTAATTATAGTTGCTGGAGCATATTTTTATTATTGGCAGGGAATTACGACCCCTACAAGCCAGGATGAGTCGGCTTTATCTTTTACAGTTTCACCGGGTGAGGGAGTGGACAAAATTGCCAATAATTTATTTGATGCCGGACTTATTAAGAGTCAGAGTATATTTAAAATTTATATTTGGCAAAAGGGTTTGGACATTAGTTTGCAGGCCGGTACATATTTGTTAAACACTAAAATGTCAATTGCTGATGTTGCCTTGCGTTTATCAACCGGGCAAACAGAGGACCAGGAAATTACTATTAAAATTATTGAGGGCTGGACAATTGACGAAATAGATGAATATCTTTCTAGTCTGAATATAGTTTCATCCGGAGAATTTGGAAAATTGGCTAAACAGCCGATCAGTAATTGGCCTTTTGCGTTTTCCATGCCAGAGATTATGGGCAGGGTTTCGGCTAACCGATCCTTAGAAGGATATTTATTTCCTGATACTTATAGGATATTTAAAGATGCTACGGCGAGTGATATTATAGAAAAAATGCTAAGTAATTTTTCTACTCGTATTACCGAGGAAATGGTAACTGAAATAAAAAAACAGAATAAAATTTTACCTGAAATAATAACCATGGCTTCAATCATAGAAAAGGAAGTATCCAAGGACGAGGACAGGAGAATCGTTTCCGGGATTTTGAATAAAAGACTGGACATTGGTATGCGCCTGGAAGTTGACTCCAGTATTAACTATATAACCGGTAAAAACGATCCGGCAGCAGAGTATAAAGACCTTGAAATTGACTCGCCTTACAATACCTATAAATATTATGGTTTGCCGCCGGCACCGATTTGCAGCCCCGGCTTATCATCTATTTTGGCCGCAATAAATCCGATGGATAGTGATTATTTATTTTACCTTAACCGTCAGGACACTAAGGAAACAATATTTTCCCGTACTTACGAGGAGCATTTGTTGAATAAAAATAAATATTTAAAATGAGATTAATTAGATAACAGAAAACAGAAAGCAGAAAATAGGTTTTAACAGTGAAGTGGGTATTAAAAACCCATTTTTTTGTTTGTAACGCATAATTGTGTTATAATATAAAAAAGAATTAAGATTTTTTCTAAAATACTTAACTTAAAATACTAATATTTATTAGTTTATTCATTCCATATTTTATCTGCTTTCTGTTTTCTGCTTTCTGTTATCTATAATATTTAATAAATTTGACCAGTGATTTAAAAAGATTATATTAGTTATTTAATCCAAGCTATTAATTTTAAAATATGTTCGTTGATGACGGGAAAGAGAAAATTGAGCCCAAAAAAAATAATACAGTGAGTCCTTTCCAGTCTGGTCCGGTTACTCCGGATGAGCCACATTCCAGATTAAGAATTATAATCTATAGCGGAGCGGGAGCTGTAATTATTGTCTTGTTGGCAGTAGTTTTTTATTTTACTTTGAAGCCGGCTTTGACTCCGGAATTGAGCGGCCCACAGCACCAATCATCGCCCGTTAGCACATCAAGCGGATATTTACCGTTTGAGCAGGGCGGCTCTGATAATAATGGTAAAAATGGTGATTTTGACATTGATAGCGCTCAAATCGAGTTAATAACTTTTGGAAATTTTTTCTTGCCGCCGACTGAGGATACTGGTGCGATAGAGAGCTATAGCCTGCCAATAAATGCTAAGGCCGATATAATGAATTTTTACGATGTATCCAGGAAAATGGATATTGATTCACTTACTCTAGATTTAAATAACAATGGCTTTAGTATAGCCAGCAATCAATTTTCTAAAGAAGCGGACACTTTTTATGATTTATACCGCTTATTGGAAGCCAAGGATATTCCGATAATGATTACCAATGATTTTATATATTATTATTTTCAGAATGAGCTTAAGCAAGTTTTTAAAGAGGTGGAGCGCAGTGCTTTTTATGATACGGTCTGGCAGATCTATAAGTCCTTATATGATATATCTTTGACCAGATATAAAAAGCGTTTAGCCGATCTCGGTCTAGCCAATGATCCGGTCCTGGAAGGAGAGAGAATGGAGACAGCCTGGCTGGCCATGATTTTAAAGCTCTTAATGCCCAAGGAGAGCCAAATAAATACTGATAAAAGTTTTATTGATATAAATAAATTTTCCGAGTTGGATATTTATTCATACAATTTTGACGTTCCCGAAGAGTTAAAGCAAAGCCTGGAAGAGGAATATGAGTTAATAAAAGGCGCCAGGGGTTTGAATAAATCTCCAATTTTAATGTATCCCCAGGATTATAGCGTATTTAAGGTACCGGATAATTATCGGGCAAATTCTAAATTAAATAATTTTTTTCTGGCGATCCAATGGTTGAATTCAGAATTCCCACTGTATTATAGAACCGACACTTGCCCTGATTGTTTTTTAGATTATGAAGATTGGCTTATTAGCTCGGTAGCGGGCGCTTATCTGGCTAAGGACTTAAACGATAATCAGGAATTAAAGAACCAATGGGCAATAGTATATAAATTTATTTCTTTTTTTAACGGCCTGAGAAGCGATTTAACTTATTTAAATTACACGCGTGCATACGAAGATATCTTTGGTATTGATTATGATATTGCGGAAATATATAGCAATCAAAACGATCAGCGCGCTAAGGACTTAAAAGAATTACAAAACGAGATCGCCTCAAAACGTTTTTCTCCACTGGAAGGGGCGATGGACCGGACTGACGAAAATAAACCTTTTATTGGTATGCGCCTGTTGCAAGATTCGTATTGGCCAAATGATTATTTGTTGGGCCGTTTAGTCGGCCAGGACATGTCTCCGCTGTCAGACGATTTGCCCAAAGACGTGATAACTATGTGTGTCGATAAGAAGACCGGAAACTATCGCTGCCGAGGGACTGGTCTTGATATCGTCAATATCATAACGCCTCTCAAAGATAATGAATATTTTAGAATAAATTCAAATTATGATCTTTATGACGCGAAGTCCACGGCTCTTAGGAAGGAATTGAATGATTTTAATATCAATGCCTGGAATAACAATATATATTGGCTGACCCTTGATGTGGCTAAATCACTTCTTAATTATTCGGCTGACTCCATGCCGATATTTGCCAGAAATAAATTATGGCAAAGCGAAAAAGACCTGAATACGATATTGGGCTCCTGGGTTAATTTGCATACGAGTGAAGACGAACTTAAGGTGTATGAACAAGATGATAAAGATCATAGCTTAGGTGCGTTTAAAGAGTGCAACTCCTTAAATTATATTGAGTCAAATGTTTATTTCCTCAATGTTCTTATTGCCAAAACCGACATGCTACTTGAAATATTGTCCGCCCTAGGGGTGGCCGACAAAACTAATGCCGCCTCAATAGAATTAAAGGAATTAAAAAATAAGTTAAGCGAACTAAGTAAGCTGGAAGAAAAAGTTAAAAATCAGGATGAATTAAGCAGCGACGATTGTAAGCTAATTACTGATTTTGCCACCCATTATATGCTTGAGAATAAGGGGACTAGTGGTTTTAGGATAAACTTAGAAACAGGCGTAGGGATGTCAGAGTCGATTAGCGGAGTAAAATTGCTTATAGTTGTTTATGAAAAGGACGGTAAAAAAGTAATTGCGGTTGGGCCAATATTTAATTATAAAGAGAGAAAATAGCAGTTTAGAGATTTTTTATATTGTTTTCTAGTACTAATATTAGTGAATAATTTTACGCTTGACAAGATTTATTATACTAGCTATTATAAATAATATCTTAAATAACCAAAGACAGCAGGCTGTTATTTTTCCTAGCGGAAAAAGCCCCACTACAAATGGGGCACATGCGAATAAGACCTGCCGAGGTAATTATTTCAAATTGCTTTAACCTGTCTTTGGTAAGGGCAATTTTTTTTGTTGTTACGAATTACGAATTGATTACGAATTTACGAATAAAACAGCACAGCATTTCATTTATTATTAATGATAGGACATACGCGTTTGCTGAAAAAGTTTACAACCCTACTGTCATTGCGAGAAGCGAAGCTTCGTGGCAATCCCGTGATAAAAGCTTCTTTCACGGGATTGCCACGGCCTTCGGCCTCGCAATGACAGCAAGCGCATAATTCCTAAATTACATTTAATTATATGGCAAAGACCAAAGCGCAAAAAATTGTTATCTTTAATGGTTTAAAAGAAAAATTAGATCAATCAAAATCGGTTGTTTTTACCAGTTTTAACTCTTTAACCGTAAGTGATAATAATGAGCTGCGTGAAAAATTAAGAGAGCAAGATAGTGAGTATTTGGTGGTAAAGAAAACTTTATTACGTTTAGCCTTAGACAAAATTGGTTTTAAAGATATTGATGTTAAGCAGTTCAAAGGTAAAATTGCCGCTGTGTTTGGCTACGTGGACGAAGTAGCGCCGGCTAGGGCAATAGCTGATTTTCAAAAAGAGCATAAAGAAACCCTGGATTTTGTCGGTGGCATTTTGGAAAATAAATTAATAAGCGCCGAGGAAGTGGAGAAGCTTTCTCAGTTGCCAAGCAAAAATGAACTTTATGCCAAATTGGTCGGTTCAATTAATGCTCCGGTTTCGGGTTTTGTTAATGTCTTGGCCGGGAATTTAAGGGGATTAGTGAATGTACTTAAAGCGGTACAAGAATCTAAGCAGTAAAATAAGATAAATAAGAATAAAAAGAGAAATAAGAAAATAAGAGAAATAAGAAAATAAGAGAAATAAGATAGATAAAAATAATAATTAATAAAATAATATTGTCATTCTGATTCCGCGAAGCGGAAGAAGAATCTCGTGGATGTAGAGGCGAGATCCTTCACTTCACTAACGTTTCGTTCAGGATGACATTCAATAAAATGGCAGAAGAAAAAAAGGATGACGCAGTTAAAGCTGAAGAATCCAAAGAAGACAAGAAAAATGTAGAAGTCCCGGCTAAGTTTAAGTCCTTGGTTGAGGAGATTGAAAAAATGTCAGTTATGGATTTAGCTGAATTGGTTAGCATCCTTGAGGATAAATTCGGCGTTTCCGCTGCCGCTCCGGCAATGATGATGCCTGGTGCAATGCCTGGTGCTGCTGGTGAGGAAGCCGAGGAAAAGACCGAATTTGACGTGGAATTATCAGAGGCCGGTGCTAACAAGATCGCCGTGATTAAGGCGATTCGCGTAATCACCGACATGGGCCTTAAAGACGCTAAGGATTTGGTAGATGCCGCTCCCAAGGTCATTAAGGAAGGCGTAAAGAAAGAAGAAGCTGATGAAGCTAAAAAGCAGCTGGAAGAGGCTGGCGCCAAGGTTACTTTGAAATAAAGTCTTTTTTAGCAATACAAAAAACACTCTCAATTCTTGGGAGTGTTGTTTTGTTGCTTTTTTGTTTGAGCCGGGCGTCCCGCCCGCGAGATTTTATCGCTCGAAAGTCGCAGGCCGGAGGCCTAGCTCCAACGCAAACGTGCAAACACTACTCCTCCGTCTCCAAATGAGGTGCTGGAGCGGAGTATATGCTGGTGCCGGACAGGAAATACATTTTTTTATTGGCTTCGTCAATCGCGAAATCCAAGCAATCACCAAGGATTGGTGATCTGTACTGTTCTATAAATTGCCCGGATTTATCATATAGTACCAGACGTTCTTCGCTTGGCTCTAAGACATAGAGAAATTTTTGCTCAACTGAGGCGAAAATTTTTATTGGATTATTAAGTGCCGGGTCAACTGTCTCAAGTTTAAAATCAATCTTTTTACCACGTAAATATTTAAGTGCTTGGCCGCTGTCAAGCAGGACATAAACGTGGCCGTCAATCGACATATCAATCGCTTCGCTAAAGTCGGCTGTTTCCTGGACCCAGGCATAGGCGGCAGAGAAGCTGTCACCGGAGCGGTTGTAGCGGAAAATTTGGTTAACTTGGCGGTTTAACATATAAAGCCGTTCGCCAAAAGTGTCAGCACCAAAAAATTGGCTGGCGTCATGGAGTAAATTAATTGACAGCTCGCGCATTGCTTCATCTTTGGCGCTAAATTCAATGATTGAGCCGTTATTAAAATAATAAATTGAGTTGGCCCTGGCAGTTGCCGGGAATTTAAGGTCGTTAATTGGCTTTCCTAGATCAGTTACGGTAGTAACAATATTATTTTTTTCTAAAATATAAATTGATTTATCCAGCGGGTCAGCTATGTATATTTCCTCCATGCTTGGAGAATAAAAGATGTTTATGGGTTTTGCCTGGCTGTTTAATTTAGATAAGTCCGCCAGCTCACGTGTTTCCTCAAGTCTGACGACGCGGCGCGTTTTTTCCAATTGCAATTCAAGCTTATCTTTAAAGTCCTGGTGTTTTTGTTTTTGCTCATCGGTTATTTGCGGGAGCTGTTCCAGTAATTCGGTAATTTCGTTGAATAATTTTTGCGCGCCGGCATCATTGCTGTAGAGCAGGCTGGCTTCCGCCTGGTTATGTTTTTTTTCTATTAGCTCTGCTAATGCCTGATAATTATTTTCCTCCGCTTGTTTTTCTTGATTTTGCTTGTTAATAAATATATTTACGCTAAAAATCAATATTGAAATTATTGCCGTTACCAAAAGTATTTTTCGTTTATTGCTAAAGTTAAAAATGCCGGCAATAAATTTTTTATACGCGTTTACTAGATTTGGTCCGGTATTTACGATGACATTTTTTATCTTTTGCCAATTTGTCAGCAGACGCAGCAGGTAGTAGAGGATATTTAATAGGCCGATTAAGCCCTGTTTAAACATGGAAAAAATATTACCTAAAAATTGAGATGATTTTTTCTTGGAGTAAATTTGTTTTTTTAATGCAATTGTATTTTTTTCCTGAGAGGCTGCCCGCCCTGGCCAAAGGTTCCGTGCGTAAGCCAGCCATTTTTTTACGTTTAGTATCCCCGAGGGACTAAGGAGTTGCTCGGTAGTATCTTCGGTTACGTTTAATTCGGCGATTGAATCACGTGGTCCTTGTGTCAGCCCGGGGATAGCATCCGCCTTTGGCTTATCCAGAATAGTATTTTTCATAAGCAGACCCTGAAAAGAAACATAAGAATTAATGGCCGCTAAAGTGGTTTTGATTTGTTCGACCGCGCTAGCCGGGGGCAGGGTAGTGATTATTTGTTTAAGCTGTTTTTGGGAAATGTATTCGGGCAAAGCTTCGTTGGCAACCAGGACATAGCTTCGCGTTGGCAGATCACCGCTCATTACGTTGGAAAATAATTTATTTGCATCACTATATCCACTTGTTTCCCGGCTTGCCTTGGCCAGATCAACCATTTTGTATTTTTCGCTTGGTGTTTTTTCGCTACTTTCCCCTTTGTAGAACAGAAATACTTTATTTTTTCCTGAATTGGCAAAGTGCAGAATATTCTCGTAGATTATGCCAACCGATATATTTACCTGAGAGTTTTTGATTTTTATTTTTTCGTCATGTAAAAAATCACTCAGTTCGGTGTTAGTTTTTGCTAAAGCGGCTTCAAAGATGTGTTCGGGCCTCAGTGTTGAAATTCGTTCGCGGAGAAGTATTTTATCGTTTTGGTAATAATTATGGTTTATCCGGTCAATCAAAAAATTTATTACTTTAAGCGCTTGGTTATTGTTACTGTTAATTTCTATAACTATAAATAATTTGCCGGCCAAAGACTCTTTTATCGCATCTGGTTGGGCGATAAAAATGTCGCTTATGGTAGTTGATTTTTTGCCTGGACTAAGGTTAATTGTGGCGATTCTATAGCTCATTGTTGTTTTTCCTAGCGGAAAAAGCCGCAACTACAAATGCGGCACATACGAATAAAAACTTATCTCTTAATGTGTTTTGTAGTTGAGAATTGACTTAATAAATTGACTATTATTGCCATTATATTATACTATAAAAGGTAGGTATTAGTAAACAGTTATCTAGATAACAGATAACAGATAGCAGATAGCAGGTTTTTGAATTCTTAAATTGGTCCTAGCTATCTATTTTCTGTTTTCTGTTATTTGCTATCTAATAAATGCTCAGCAATTTATTTGGCTCCAAGGCCAGAGTTAAAATATTAAAGCTTTTTCTCACCCATCCGGATGATAAGTTTTATATTCGTCAAATTTCTCGGGATTTAAAGTTGCAGCTAAATTCAGTCCGGCGCGAGCTGGATAACCTGGAAAAATTCGGTTTGCTTATTTCCAACCCGGCCGAATTTGACCAGGAGACAGAGGCGGTCATGACCCGCGAAGAATTCATTAAACAATTCAACACATCCGTAAAAAGTAATAGAAAAATCAAAAAAAGCTCTAAACTGGAGAAAAAATATTATCAGGTTAATAAAAATTTTATTTTGTATGAGGAGATCAAGGCTCTGGTGGTTAAGGCGCAAATACTTTATGAAAAGGATTTTATAAACAAGCTTAATAAAGCCGGCCGGCCGAGGCTGCTTATCCTAACCGGTTTTTTTGTCAATGACATGGATAAAGCCGTTGACCTTTTCCTGGTCGGGCGTTTGAATAAGAGAAAATTATTAAAACTGATTAAAGAGCTTGAGGGGGCGCTGGGCCGGGAAATTAATTTTACCCATATGAGTAATCAGGAATTCAAATATCGCCGCGACATCACCGATGTTTTTCTTTATGACATCCTGGGGGGTAAAAAATTGGTTGTGATTGATGAGGTGGGCTTAAGCTAAAATTATTAAATAATTTATAGTTAAAATAATAGTAACTGTTTACTATTTTTGAAAAAAATATTGTCATTCTGAACGTAGCGCAGCGAAGTGAAGAATCTCGAGAATGACGTAAAGTGTTAATTAAACGGGATTTTTCTCCCGCTACGCGGGATCAGAATGACAGTGAGTGGTCACAAATAACATGAAATCAACCAATTTTTTGGTTGATTTTTTGGTTAATATTTGCTATAATCCAAGTATGACTATCCATGAATTTATTAAAAAAAGAAAATATTTAATTTGGTATGTTAGCGATTATGACGCGCTTGACGCGGAGTCAATCGTTGAGGCAACGCTTAATTATGGCGACTGGGATGATGTCCAGAAACTGATAAAAATTGTTGGCATTAAAAAAATGGCCAAGATTTTTCATAAGCAAACCCATTTTAAAAGCGGGCGCTGTAATTATCATCCGGAAGTAAAAAATTATTTTAAGCTGTATTTTGATAAGTATGCATAAAGAAATTTTAACTAAAGAACAAATTGAATTATTGCCCATGCTTAAGATGATGGCTAAAGATTTTGGCTTGGTCGGCGGTACAGCGATTGCTTTTCATCTGGGCCATCGGCGCTCAATTGATTTTGACCTTTTTTCCTTTACCGGTTTTAATAACCAGGCGATCAAAAGGCGAGTATCCAAGGCTACTACCATCGGCCGCGTGCTGGTAAACCGAAAAGGAGAATTTACTTTTTTTGCCAATAAGGTAAAAATTACTTTTTTTCATTTTCCGTGGAAGATAAATTATAAAAATAATTTGGATAAAATTATTAAAATACCTGACTTGTTGACTCTGGCGGCAATGAAGGCGTTCGCGCTCGGGCAAAGGGCAAAATGGAAAGATTACGTTGATCTGTATTTTATTATCAAAGATCATTATTCAGTTGATGAGATAATCAAGCAAGGAAAAAAATTATTCAAACCGGAGTTTAACCCGAAAATTTTTCGCACCCAGCTCTCCTATTTTGGAGATATCAGTTACCGAGAAAAAATAACTTATCTGCCCGGGTTTGAGTTTGACGAAAAAGAAGTAAAAAAGAAATTAATTGAGTTTAGTTTAAAATAAGAAATATACATTTTAATGTATATTTTAATGTATATTTATTTATATGGGATTATTTCAATTTAAACAAAATGAATTTGAGCCTGAAGATTTCAAACCAGAAGTTGATGAATTTGAAAAGGATAAAGAAATATTGGAACAAGCAATGAAAGAAATTCCTCAGAGTGAGGATGCGGAATGGATGGAGAAAACTAAAAGTGAATTAGACGATTTGTCTGTTCAGGTGGCGGAGAAGCAGGGTAAAGATGATATTACAAATTACGAAAGTAAGCTTTTTAGCTATTTAGATGTTGAGCAAAATGAGATAAAAAGAAAAATAGAGTTTATAAGAAAGTCGCTGCCAAGCACTCAATTTGATTTGGGCTCAGGTAAAGCTGGATTAAATTTTGAAGATCAAATTAGCGATATAATCGTGAATAATCCAGGCAAAGACACGAGCCAGCTGGAGGCGGATCTAGAAAAGGAAATTGTATTAAAGCAGGAAATAATGGAAATGGAAGCAGATTTGAAGATGGGTATTACTAAAAACGCTGAGCGTTATAAGCGTTTAAAGGAAGCTGGGTTACTTTCTAAGGAAATTACTGATTTTGAAAACGAATTGAAAATTCCTTCAACCAAACTTTTGGCAGATGGGCATATAGATTATTTGAATGATTCTTCGGAAGAAAAGATGAGTGAAGAAGTAATGGAAATACATAAAAAAAATGTAGAAGATAATTTAAAATATGTTTTGGTCAGCGCGAAGATAGAAAAGAGCCGGCTAGGGAAAGACGACCAAGATTTGCTTAATGCAAAATTTGCAAAAAATCAGGTAGATCTTACGATGGTTCAGGAATTCAAAGAGCAAGCCAAACGAATATTGGATGCTGATTTAAGGTCTGATGATTTAAACAACATAAGCGCTGAGGATATAAAGAAAGCTGAAGAAGAAGTAAATAAAGAAGGTTTTAATTTAAAGAAACATTTAAGGAAACATGGCGGAAAGTATGCTGCTGCTTTAGTCTTAGCCGCGGTAGTGTTTGGCCAAGTTGAAGTGGCTCACGGTGCATTTAGCCTTGCCGTTGATGATGCGCCTGATAAGGATAATGAGAAAAAGAATAATCAACCTCAATCAAAGGATGATACACCCAAGACTAGTAGCGAGATAGCCGATGAAAAATCGAAAGTTGTGACCGAGGATATTAATATAGCTAGTTACGGACATCCTGATCCAGATAATAAAGATAACGAATTTCCCGAGGATTTAAAAGATAAGCAATTTGATGAGTCGGCCTCACTTAAAGCGCCAACCGTAAAAACGGCTGCAACTGAACCAGTAGAGGAAACTGTTTCTGACATTGGCGAAAAAGTAGCTGAAACCGACCCGGAAAAAATCGCTAAGGCAGAATCGTTGGAACCGCGGGAGATGGATCCTGAGAAGGTGGCCCAGGAAGAAGGTCTGAAAACGAAAGCTGCCTTAGATGAACAAACAGAATTAGATAAAGCGCTTGAGAAAGAGGCGCTTTCGGAAGTACGAACCGGTGAGGGTGTTTCACATGTAGTAATGAGACAGCTTATTGGGGGTGATATAGACTCTGACGACTTTCAACCAGACACTAAACATTTAAAGGCAATGGGCTACGATGGTGATCCGACAGATAGAGACAAGATTCAAAAATGGAGTCTTGGTTTGGCCACTAAAATTGTAAAGGGTGACAAGAGTGTATTATCAGATCCAGACAATTTTCATCCATATTTTGTTGATGCGACTGACAAGGAGGATGGATATGATATCCGCGTGAAAAATGTGGGGGATAAATATAAGTTAGTTGGTGACGCTAAAAGCGGTTTTGATATAGACGAAGGACAAGGATCAAATGAAACCGTAGATGAAAATGAATATAAAAAACAATTATTAGAAGAGAAGAAGGGGAATGTCAGTAAATTCATGAAAGACGCTGAAAAGGCTATGTCGGATTTTAATATAAGCCTTGATACTGCCAAAGATGTTGTAACAATGAAGGACGCGATTGGGGAGTCTGTTATTACCGAAAAACCGAATATTACTCCAACTGAAGTAATTCAAGCCGGTCTGGACCCGACAGAAAGTGGGCTAGAACAGGACGAGAAGACAGACAGAATAAAAATGATAAAAATCTGGGTTCAGTTGCGGGACACGGAGCGGGAAAACAGTAATCGGGCTGAGATGGACGGAAAAAAATATGAGAAAGTAGAATATACATCGTCCGACATTCGTGCTCTTCGTACTTTAAGCCAGGACCATGACTTTGAATTAAATGAAAAAGTGTTAAAAGTTTTTTCTGATATGCCGCGCAGCCTTAAAACGTTTTTGCAAGGAGGGGCAGGTGAGTTATCTCATCAAAAAGCTCCCTTAGGCTATATGAAAATATTTGCATCAGGTTGGGACAAGGGAGAAATAGCAGAAGGTTTGCAAATGTTTTTTGATTTAAAGTACAAGCCAGTAGAAAGTGATATCAAAATAAGTCCTGATGGAATAGTTACCCTTGATAATGCTTATAGCAGAAAAGGCTATAGTATTTGCACTAGTGAACAAAAGATCGGAATAATAATGCCGGAGCCGCATAGCTATGGTATGATCGGTCCGCAGGATAACCTAAAACCTGGTGATGATTTGAATTGGAATAGTATTAAAGAGATAAAAACCCAGGTAAAGGAGCATATAGGCCAAGAAGATTTTAAAATAAAAAAAGAAGCACCTATTGTAGGGGATGAAACAGCCGCCGAAATTCCGTCTGACGAGGAACTTAGTGAGATAGATAGAATCAAAAAAATGGCAAAGGAGTCAGGGAAAGTACAAAATATGGATGAAAAAATAGTTAGTAATGTCGAGGATATGG
>JAUVLY010000031.1 GCA_030600505.1 Candidatus Falkowiibacteriota bacterium | reverse complement strand
TTTGGTGTCCGGATTGACCGGCGAAAAAGGTAAATTCTTCCAAGCCGAATTTAACACTTACGAAAGCATCTTTCCCCAAGTTATGGTGTTCCCGGTAAATGAGCCGGACAAATTAGAAAATTTGCAAAACATAGTGTTGGTTGCTTTTAAAAATAAAACCGACATTGATTTAATAAGTGAGGATCAGGAAATTAATTCTTATCTTAAAAATTATCGTGAGATCAATTTAGATTCAGACGCAATAATCCTTACAGATGATTATGCCCCGGTTGATTATTTTACTTTGAATTTGCTTTAAAATTTTATACTTTCTTTATCTTTTTATAATGTGGCTTATGTTAAGCTTAAATAAACACCAGATAGATTTTTTAAACAAACAACATGAAAACTGATAATAAAGAAGAAAATAATTTAGCTTTTATTGATGGGCAAAATTTGTATATGGGAATTAATTCAGATGTTCCCCCTTGGAAAGTTGACTTTTTCCAATTAAGGGAATATTTAAGGGAAAAATATAAAATTTCTAAGGCTTATTATTTTTTAGGTTTTGTGATTGATGAAAATGACAGCTTGTATGACAAAATTCAAGAAGCGGGATTTATTTTAAAATTTCGTAAGCATAATTCCGCAATGCTTGGAAAAAAGAAAGGTAATGTGGATTCTGATATTATTTTTGCCATTATGAAAAAACTATACAAAAAAGAACCATTTGATAAAATAGTTCTTGTTTCCGGAGATGGAGATTATAAAATGCTGGTTGATTTTTTAATTGAGGAAAACAGGTTTAAAAAAATACTTTTCCCAAATAAGCAGTTCGCGTCCTCATTGTATAAAAAAATAACAAGGGTTTATTTTGACTACCTTGTTAATATAAAGCACCGGATTGAGTTTAAATAAAAAAAGGGGGCCATTGATCTTGCGATCGCAGGGACCCTTTAGTCTTGATATTATTAGTATATATTAATAATATCAAAAAGTCAAGGAGTAAAAGTGATATGTAAAAGTAATATTTGTTTGACTTATTTTGTTTATTTTAGTAAAGTTAGCTCACATCAATAACAAACCCAGGGAGGAAATGGAGGGTTTGTTTTTTTGTATCTGTACCTTAAAATAATAGTATTTTTGATTATTTTGTTGACATTAAACGGAAATTCACATATAGGAGGAATGAATTATGAAAGGGTTAAAATTAAAGAACGTAATTTTTGATGCGGTATTTACTGCATCTGGCACGTTAAATTTTTTTGGAGAGGGTTGGCCAATTCATCGTTTGTATAAACTGCTGTTTGGAAAGTGGAAAGTAAGACGCTTGGGATGGTTTGATTTCACTGGCTCAACGTTTGTTTCAAAAACAACCACGCTTTTCAAAAGAGAAGACGGTATGCTTCTCAATGACGAGCTGCAGCCGAAAAAAATGTTTCCTGATCATGTTAGAGTTTATTTTCGGAAAGGATTGGTTCTTAATTCCGTGGGTTTAAGCGGGCCAGGCGCTGCTGATTTACTTATGAGAAATAAATGGTAAAACAGAACAAAGCCATTTATGATCTCGTTTATGGGCCTTGGTAAAACATTAAAAGAAAGATTGAAAAAAGCCGCGTTTTTTGTTAGTTTGCTCGAAGCATTTAAATCGGAATTTAAAGCGCCGTTTGGTGTTCAGGTTAATGTGTCATGCCCCAATACCGCGCACCCTACTATAGATATGTTAAAAAGTTCATTGGCTATTTTAGAGAAATTTCAACGATTGTCAGTGCCAATTGATCTGAAGATCGGAGTAGTTGATGCCATTGAAGTCGGAGTTGAATTTATTAAAGAAATTGAAGCCTCGGGTCTTTGCGATTGTTTAACTTGTTCAAACACGATTCATTGGGGGGAAATGTCTGATCAAATTGACTGGCAAAAGTTGTTTGGCAGTACAGAGTCGCCTTTGAAGCATTTGGGTGGAGGGTCTCTTTCCGGCAAACCACTTAAACCGATTGTGTTGGATTGGTTGAAAAACGTTCGGGAGAAAGGCGTATCCATGCCAATCAAGGCTGGCGGCGGAATACTCTGCAGTAGGGATGTCAGAGAATACACAGATGCTGACGCAACGGCTTTGGAAATTGGGTCGGTTGCTATCTTACGGCCCTGGAACGTACAAAGCATAATACAAACTGGTAACACATTATTGAGGAGGTGAATGAAATGAAAAATATCTATGCAGATGTCGCTGATATGATTTTTGAGAGAGAAGCCTTTAAGTTTGGTGCATTTAAATTAAAGCTTCATGAAAAGAATCCGGATGCGCCCTTATCGCCTTTTTATTTGAATTTGCGAACGAAAAATAATCCGACTAATTCTGGCCCGCTTACCGAAACGGATTGTGAATTAATCGCTTTTGCTATGTGGGACAGCGTCCTGGCAAATAATTTAAGTTTTCAGGCTATCGCCGGAATTCCTTACGCGGGCGACCCCATTATTATGGCCATTGAAAGAATAGTGCCCGAACCAATGGGATTCAGAATTATTAGACTTTCTAAGGAGGTGACGGAAGATAAACGTAGAATTGTGCCCTTACCCTGTTTTGATTATCGTAAAGACGAAAAAGTTTTAGTGATTGACGATCTTGTAACAGAAGCGGACTCAAAAATTGAAGCTATTAAAGCAATTGAATCTGAAGGTTCGATCGTGAAAGACCTTGTCGTTTTGGTTGATCGACAACAAGGAGGACAAGATCAGCTAAAAAAAGCAGGGTATAATCTGATTTCTTGTTTTACCATCAGAAAATTACTCCAGCATTACATGGTTACTGGAAAAATCAGTGGCCAAAAGCATTTGGAATGCATTAATTATATTGAAAATAATTGATAATGTTTCAAGCAATTAAATAAAGGGGAGATACGCAAAAAAAGCGTTGTCTCCTCTTTTTTCTTTGAGAAATAAAAAGAATCGCACGATTAATCGCACGATTTTTTTACGTGATTTTAATAGCCTATATTTATCAAAACAATTAGCAATGCTATAATAATTATAAGTTGATAAAATCAAAATACTATGTCTCCGATAAAACCAACATTTAAAACCGAAATATTGCCGGTTATTATTGTAATACTCGCAATTATTTCATCTTTTTATTTTTACGCCAATTTTCCGGAACAAGTGCCGATCCACTGGAACGCGGCCGGAGAGGTTGATAACTATGGATCAAAGACGCTTGGAGCCTTTTTGTTTCCTGGGATAATTTTAGGTATGTACTTGATGTTTCTTATTATCCCTTATATTGACCCCAAAAAGAAACGTTACGTAGAGTTCCGTAAAGTCTATCATGTCCTTAAAACTGTTTTGGTGTTTTTTATGGCAGTCATGTATTTTATCGCCAGCTTTAATGCCCTTGGGTATAATATATCGGTTGAGCGCTGGATACCAATTATGGTAGGAGCACTTTTTGTATTGCTAGGAAATTACATGAGCAAGATAAAACCTAATTGGTTTATGGGTATTCGCACGCCCTGGACCTTGTCTAGCGAAGAAGTTTGGAACAAAACTCACCGAGTAGGTGGAAAAGTCTTTATGCTTGGCGGAGTTATAATAGCTCTTACCGCCTTTATGCCGGTTGCGTTTCGGATGATAATATTTTTTATCGCGGTCGGTTTAATATTAGCCGGTACTATAGTTTACTCATATATCGCCTATCGCCAAGAAGAGAATAACAAAGATAAAAATAACCATTCGCATGAGCCCTCCAGCCCCAGTTCAAAAACTGGAGCTGGATAGCGGGGCTTTTTGCGATAGCAAAAATAACATGAAAACAATAAACAGTTTACAAAATCCGTTAATAAAAGAAACCGTTAAACTTCGCAAACCAAGCGAACGCAGGAAGCGGGGTGAAATATTGGTTGAAGGATACCAGGAGATTAAGTTGGCTCAAGATAGCGGCCACTCAGCGCAGCAGCTTTTTTATTGCGCAGAATATGCTGACAAAAAACTTTCTCCGGACTCACTGCTAAGCCAAGAGACGATTCTAGTAAGCGAGGAAGTGTTTGATAAAATATCTTATCGCGATAATCCGGACGGATTTTTGGCTGTCATTAAACGCCCGGAAAATTATTTAGCCGGGATAAAATTAGCCAAAGATAAACCGGCTTTAATTATTGTGCTAGAGGCTGTTGAAAAGCCCGGTAACCTAGGGGCGATTCTCCGGACTGCTGACGCCGCCGGGGCAGATGCACTTATTGTGTGCGATGCGCAGACCGATATTTATAATCCGAATGTTATTCGGTCCAGCTTGGGAACACTGTTTAGTGTGCCGGTAGCGATTGCCTCAAACTCTGAGGCCTTGAGCTGGCTTAAAAAAAACGAAATAAAAATACTCTCAGCTGCACCGGCTGCCAATAACATCTATTCTGATGAGGATATGACCGATGATTTGGCCATAGTTGTTGGTACTGAACATGATGGCCTTTCCGCGTTTTGGCGGGACAACGCGGACAAGCAGATAAAATTGCCCATGCTGGGCAAGATTGACTCTCTAAATGCGTCGGTCAGTACCGCGATTTTATCCTATGAAGTACTGCGTCAGCGGACTTATTCACATTGACATAGATCGCCGTATATGATATAATATTAGTACAAAAATAAAAATCAAAACAAAAAATATGCGAAAATTAAGCAATCCAAGTAATTGGAAATTTTTTTCTACTCTTGTAGCCGTTTTAGGTTTAAACCTGGCGGTTTTTTTGTTGTTTTGCTCCGTGGCCAAGGCGCAAACTCATACTGATGTAAATTTAACATTTATTTCGCCTAATACGACCACGGTAAGCGGAGACGTGCTTATAACAGTTGAGGTCAGTCAAGAAGTTGATCAGCTTGAGTTTCATATAAACCCTGGGAATTATGTATTTAATGCTAGTCACGTTAGTGGTACTTTGACTTACCTGTATACTTGGAATTCAAGCACGGTAGCGAGCGGAGACTATATTATAAGCGCCAGGGCCCATCAAGATGGCAGTATGGTAGAATCAACGTTTTTGATAACAGTAGAGCATGATGCAGGTACCGAAATCGAGCCTTTGATAATTGAATTTTTAGAGTCAGAAACAACGATTAACGAGCCAAATTATTTTACGGCACAAACTAATCAAGCGGTTGAGCTTACTTTTAAACTTTGGCAAGACAGTATTTTACTAGATTCACAGGTTGGCACTTTAACGGGAGATAATACCTATCAATATTATTTAGACAGCAGTATTTATCCCAGCAGATTTTATAGATTAAGTGCCGGGGCTTTTGCCGCGGACCAGTCCTATATTGAAATATATTTGAATATTAATTTTGATAATAGTAGTGAGGAGCCAATGGACGGTACTTTTTCCCCGGAGTTTACCCTAGAAGAAGATAGCACTTCCGGGATTGAACCGCAAATTTCATTAATGCCAACCCCTGAGTTTATTGGACAGCCAATAGAAATAAAAGCCCAGAGCAATTTTGATCCGGACTGGGTAAAGTTTACAGTCTCTGGCGCAAAGCCTGGTGAATACCCGGGCCTGGTAAGTGCTAACTATTTATATTCCTGCACCTGGTTGATCAATGAGTATCCTTATGGAGAATATATGCTTAAAGTTGAAGCCGCTTATGAGGACAATGTTTATCAGGACAGTGTCCAAGTTAATTATAAGGAGGATGAGGTTGTAGAAATTTCCGACGATACTGGCGTGGATATTCCTTTGCTTATTAAATTTATCGGAGACTACCCTCAGCCTATGGCTGGAGAGCAGAGAATAAGAGTGGAAACCAGTGAGGGTATTGACAGCGTCAAATTTGTTGTTAGTGGTCAGGCCGAAAAAGAATATTCGGGAATATTAAGCTCCTCGTTGGAATATTATTTTGATTGCTTAACTAATGATTTTTTGGATGGACCATATAACATTAGGGCAGTGGGCATGGTTGACGGGCAAGTTGTGGCTGAAAATATTTTATCACTTCGGATTCTTAATCAAGATTTGATGGGCGACGAAACCCTGGATAATAATCAGGAAGCAGAAACACTTAGTCTGGATAACACCACTCAAGAAAGCAATATCAAGGAAGAAGAGGCTGCTTTAACTATTGGAGTTGAAAACACTGAAATAGCAGATGAGGTGATTGAAGAACTTATGCCCGAATGCCGTGAGGCCGGGATTTTAGACCGGGAACGCTGCCAAATTTTTATTAATTTAGATCCCGAATGCCAACAACAAGGGATACTTGAGCCGTTAAAATGCATCAGTTATTTATTGGTTGATTCGGTTTGTCGGGAGCGCGGTATTGTTGGTTTAGAATGTGAACGTTATCTTAGGATTCCTCTAGCTTGCCGTGAGGCGAATATTGATTCTCCTCTGGAGTGCGAAAGATTTATATATGAGCAAGCAATGCCCTTGGTTTGCCGCCAGGCCGGGGTTAGCACCCAGAGTGAATGCAGGCAAGTATTGTTGGCCAACTCCTTTCCCCTGGTTTGTCGTGAGGCGAATATTAATTCAGCAGAAGCTTGCCGGAATTTTTTATCAATTAAGGAGAGAGAATTTAGTCAAGAAGAAGCCGCGACACCAGCGCGAGTAAAAACAACGGCGATGTTATCGGAATTACACTCCAGATGCAGGGCTCTTGGTATTGAAGATAAAAATAAATGCGAATTCTATTTAAATGAAATTTTAATTACCAATGAGTGCCGCAGTTTAGGCTTGGTGTCCCTAGAAGAATGTAGTGAATATATGTTTAAAAAGCACAGCCAAGCGGTTTGCGCCGAAGCCGGAATATCGAAGATAGGGGAATGTAAGGATTTTTTATTTAATAAATACACAGACAATGTCGAATGCCAAGGCGGAAATGATTGGCTGTGTCAGGAAATTTTGCGCCAGGATTACCTAGGCAATATTGCGATTTGGCAAAACGTTTTTAAACAAATACAAGAGAAGTTTAAAGCTCAGGCCAGGGCGTTTAGCATTAAAGAATTAAAAGAAGAAGTTGATGACCCGGAGTTTTTTATACCCTTAGTAAATGATAACGTAATGGTATCGGCCGTAGACGCCAAAGAAAGAATGGTTTTGACCCGCGCGGGTGAGCTTCTCCAGGTAGCTCCACTAGTTTTAGTAATTGATACCGACGGTGATGGCCTTGGTGATGACGTAGAAAAAAGGATTGGCTCCAAGGTGGATAATCCCGACACCGATGGTGACGGCTATACAGACGGGATGGAAGTGGCTAAGGGATACAACCCTTTGGGCACGGGGCTTCTCGACAAAAAACGCCTGGCTCCGATAGATATAGCAATCATTAGCGGTGAGTTGCTTGGGCACCCCAAGACCGAAGGTGAGTTAAGCGAAAAATATACGGTTGACGCTGTCAACAACCAGCTTCAATCCGGAGAAGTCGCGAGCTATTTGTTTAGCGGCCGGGCCGCTCCCAACAGGGTGGTTAGCCTGTATGTTTATTCGGACTTGCCAATAGTTACTACCGTTAGGACCGATGAGCACGGCAATTGGCAATATGAATTTAGCAGCTTGCTTAGTGAGGGCGAACACGAAATGTATGTTGCCTTAAACGATAATACCGGGCGGATAATAGCCAAAAGTCAGCCCTTTAATTTTTTTGTTAAAGAAGCCAGAGCGGTATCGGTTGAAGATTTTATAGCTGACGCGCCCTTAAGCTCCGCTTCGTCATCGAAGCGAATGATAAACTTTTATTTTATATTTGTCGGCGGCTTGATTTTCTCCGGCCTATTGTTATTTGTCGGTGTTTATATAATTACTAAAAAGCGCCGCTCTGCGAGTAGTAAAAATATATGAGTTTAAAATCATTTTTGGAAAAACACAGAGAAAGCGCCCAATTAGCTTATGGGGTAACTTTGATTATTATTATTCCTTTGTTGATTACCTTTAATACGGTTTTTATAATCAATAAATACAACCACAGTATTGATGTCGTGCTTCAGCGCCAAGCCTTGTCTGTGGGGCGTTCGATTTCCACCCTAATGAAAGGGGATTTGCCCTGGGAATATTTTATTCAGCTAAAGCTTGAGGCATTGCTCGAAAGCAACGCCGAGATCCAGGAGCTTTCGGTTCTCCGGCCCGAAGGAGACGATTTTAAAATAGTGGCCTCGTCGAATAAAGAAAAGGTAGAAAATATATTAAACTCTTATTTTTATAAATTGGCCTGGCTACAACCGGAGAATGACGGTTTAGCCACCGATTCAATTCATTTGGAAGAATCCGGAGAAGATATTGAATTAACAAATGATAAGCAAAATCGGTTTTGGCTGGTCGCCATACCAATGCGCGACACTAATGACGAAAAGCAAGCCCTTTTAACTATCAAATTATCTTCTCAAATTGTTGATGAACTTACCCGGTATAACCGGAACGCTTCAATTTATTTACTCATTGGTACGGTTTTTGTGGTTATGCTTTTTCTTCTGGTCGTGGTGCGGCTCTGGGACTATGCTCTGCTCTATAAAAAGGTAAAGGAGGTGGACAAAATGAAAGACGAATTTGTTTCAATGGCTACCCATGAACTGCGTACACCGATTACCGGTATTTCCGGGTTTCTGTCAATGGTAATAAACGGGGAAA
>JAUVLY010000071.1 GCA_030600505.1 Candidatus Falkowiibacteriota bacterium | reverse complement strand
AGTGGGGCCTACCCGAAGGGTAGAAACGAAAACAGGCCTCACTCGGCCTGCTTGCCTCGTAAGATGCTTGAATTTTCGTTTTTGTTTATGCGTTCATATTGTTAATTGCAATGTGTAATTGCATATTTATACTAAAGGATTATGGATAGTTTGTCAAGGAAAACAGGTAACAGAAAACAGGTAACAGAAAGCAGAAAATTTTCGCTAATATTAAACTTTAAATTATTATTTTTAATTCAAATATAATAAATTATTTTTTTTATTTTACTTTTTCACTTATTCTAAACAAGTTTTACACAAATTAAAATATTTTTTTATATTAATATTAAAAAATGGTATAATATGATTAGACGCCGCAACTACGAATGCGGCCCATGCGAATATAATAATGTATAGAAATTATTATTTATAATATAGAATGGCATTACATAAAATGAAAAATGCGCAGCTTGATTTAAGCGGTGACGATAATGAGGGTGAAAATATTCGCCTAGACGGGAATGAGTCTGGCGAGGGCCATAGAAGGGAATTTGCTGAACGTGTGGCCAGGTTGGAGCAAGAAGACATCAAACAAAAAATTGGGAGCAAAGCAGAAGACAAAGAGATTAAGGATAGAGCTTCTTCGGCAAGCTCCCCTCGACAAAGCTCGGGACAGGCAGGACAGGCAAAAGAAGAAGCTTTGATTGACCTTAAAGATAAGAATCGGGAGCAAAGCACAGAAAGAAAATTGTCTGCCTCTCGGGACGCGCGGATTGCTCGGATAAAAAAACAGATAGATAATCTCAAGGAAGTTATAACTGAGTTTCATAATTCGGTTGGCCCAGGAGGCGCCAAGGCAAAAGTAAAAACTTGGATAGGGGCACGGAGTAAAGATGCTCCAGAAGGAGTTATTGATTTGCATTCGGACGCACCGCTTGAAGAACAGGCGCGCGCTACACAGAAAACTTCGATTGAATTAGATGATAATTTAAAAACAATGAGTTCTGATGTTCCAGAAAGATTAGCCCCGCGGCCACGACCAACCAAAATATTAGAATTCCCCGAGGGTTTTCTCTGGGGGACAGCCAGTAGTGCCTACCAGGTAGAAGGCGGAATTAAGAATGATTGGAGCGTCTGGGAAAAGTCTGCTAAGCGCAAGATGAAGCTGATGAAAGAAAAGAAACACGTCCATGATTATATTTGTGGCGACGCCTGCGATTCGTACGAACGGTATAAGGAAGATTTTCGTTTGGCCAAGAAAATGAATAATAACACGATTCGTTTCGGCCTTGAGTGGGCGCGGATCCAACCCAAGCGTGACACCTGGGATGTGCATGCGATCAAGCATTATCGGGAGATGATCAAAACCGCTAAAGATATGGGTTTTACTACCGTAGTAACTCTTTGGCATTGGACTTTGCCGACCTGGGTAGCCAACGTAGACGGTTGGACCAACAAAAAAACCATTGATGATTTTTGTGTTTATGTTGATCTGGTTATTAAGGAGTTGGGAGCAGATATTGATTATTGGGTAGTACTAAATGAACCGGTAATGTATGTTTTCGGCGCTTATTTGCGTGCTTACCATCCGCCGCGAAAAAGAAGTTTGGTTTATGCGGAAAAAGCATTGAGGAATTTGGTTAAAGCGCAGAAGCGAGTGTACTTACAGATCCACGATTATTATCCCGGGGCAAAAGTTGGCTATGCGGCCATGCTTAATTTTTTTGAGCCGGCTAATCCCTGGAATCCTTGGACCCAGCTGATTGCCCAAAGCCTTCATTATTATTGGAATGCCCGGTTTATCAATAAGACTAAGGACAGTTTTGATTATCTGGGGGTTAATTATTATTTTCATGATCGGATTATTTGGTATCCGCCTTTTAAGAAAAATAAAAATGTTTGGACCGACGATAAAGGCTGGGAAATATATCCAAAAGGGATTTATCGGATGCTTAAATTTGCCAATAAATATAATAAGCCGATAATAATTACCGAGAATGGCATAGCTGACGCTAAAGATAAGGACCGGGTTCGATATATAAAAGAACATTTGCGTTACATACATCAGGCAACCCTAGAAGGGGCTAATATTAAAGGTTATTTATATTGGTCACTTTTGGATAATTTTGAGTGGAGCTATGGTTGGGCGCCGAAATTTGGGCTTCACGAAGTAGACCGCGAGACATTTGCGCGCACCGCGCGGCCGAGTGCACAGGAATATGGGAAAATCGCAAAAACAAATAGTGTTGAGGTAGAGGTTGATTTGTAAAATTCCAAATTCCAAATAACAAATAAGCACCAAATTCAAAATTCCAATGACCAAAACTGTTTGGGATTTGTAGTTTGAATATTATTTGTTATTTGGTGCTTGTAATTTTAAATTTTATAATTATGTGGTTATTAGTTGCAGTTACATCTTATTTCATCAATGCCGGGGTTTATGTTGCGGATAAGTTTTTGCTTAGTAAAAAAATTCATTCCTCAATAGTTTATGCATTTTTCGTTGGCATTTGGAGTATTTTTAATTTTGTATTATTAATATTTGATCCTTGGCTGCCAAATTTGCGCGAGCTAAGCCTTGACCTCCTGGCCGGAGGCCTTTTTTTACTAACTTTGATTTTTTGGTATAAAGCTTTGCATCAGAGTGAAGCGACCAGGGTGGTGCCGATTGTCGGCGCTTTAGTTCCGATTTTTTCTTTTATTCTTTCTTATATTTTTCTCGGGCAAGTTTTAACCGAGCGGCAATTTTTAGCCTTTATCGTGCTTATAATCGGGGGAATATTGATCTCTATTAAGTACACCCGTTTTTATTATATGCAAGAAGCATCCAGGCATTTTAAAAAAATATTTGGCAATATCTTTGGGCCGATTCATGCCCAGTATCGCCCGACACGGCGTTTGATATTTAATTCTTTGACCAGCGCCTTGCTTTTTGCCGCTTATTACGTTTTAATTAAGTATATTTATACGACCCAGCCTTTTATTGGCGCTTTTGTCTGGAGCCGGCTGGGTACTTTTATCGGCGTTTTGTTTATCCTGTTTGTTCCGGATTGGCGGCGCATGATATTTGAATATCAAAAGGGAGTGAAGACACCGAAAAATTTAGGTTTTTTTCTGGGCGTTCGCTTGCTGGCAGCCGTTGCTTTCATAATGCTTAATTGGGCGATTAGCCTGGGTAACGTGGCTTTAATTAATTCTATCCAGGGAACGCAGTATATTTTTCTTTTACTGATTGTAGTAATAATTTCCCACCGGTTTCCTAAAATTCTGGAGGAAGAACTGGGCGGCGGAGTGTTGATGCAAAAAATGATCGGCACTGCTTTGGTGGGCCTGGGTTTGTATATGTTAATCACATAGCACGTAACATATAGCACATAGCACATAACAAATAATTTTTATGATTTTGTATTTAATTCCATTTATAGTTGCGTATTCATTGCTTGCATGGCGGCGTTTTGATTGGGCGGTGATGTTTATTTTGGCGACTCTGCCTAGCTATATGATTCGGTTTGAGATTTTTGGCATCCCTTTCACAATCCTCGAGACAATGATATTAATTGCCTTCGCGGTGTGGTTTTTAAAGAATTATCAGACAATTATAAATAATATTAAGAAAAGATTGAAAAAGTTACGAGTTACGAGTTACGAGTTACGAGTTATGAGATATCCATTTGATTATGAGATCATTGCCTTATTAATTATTTCTTGGGTCGCGATCGCGGTGGCTGGTTTTTCTGATTCGGCATTGGGGGTTTGGAAAGCCTATTTTTTTGAGCCAGTTTTGTTATTTATTCTTTTAGTAAATTTGTTCGGGAAGCGTGATGCTAATCCGCGAATAAATGCTAATCCGCCAATTGCGAATAATGTAAATAGTGTGAATTCAATTATTGTGGCTTTGGCGATTGGGGCGTTTTGGGTTTCAGGGTTAGCAATTATTGAGCGGTTGACTGGCTGGAACGCGGTAGCGGCGTTTTGGCCGCGGGTTACCGGACCGTTTTTGTATCCGAACGCACTTGGATTATTTTTGGGGCCGATTGTGATGTTGTTGGCTGGGTGGCTCGCTGCTGTCATTCTGAGGCCGAAGGCCGAAGAATCTCGAGATAGCAAGCTAAATCAGGAATCAACGGGATCCTTCGCTTCGTTTCGCTTCGCTCAGGATGACAGATTAAGTATATTATTTATTGGTATAACAATTGTAATGTCACTGGCGGCGATTATTTTTGCCAGTTCCGAGGGGGCATTGGCTGGAATTTTAATTGCTTCGTTTATCTTGGGATTATTTATATTAATAAACAAGAAGCCAAAGTTTAAATGGCTACCCTTAAGCGCAATCGTAGCAGTTGGAGGCTTTGTTGTTTTTAGCTCGTTATTTTTTCTTTTGGTTGTGCCTGAGCATAAGTATTTTAATTTTTCCTGCCCCAGTTTGAATTATTTGTCTGACAAGGCCATGCTTAAGGATATTTCCGGGGAGATAAGAAAACAGCAGTGGCGGGAAACATTTGAGATGATGAAAGGCGATTACCGTTGGCTCATCGGTACCGGCCTTTCCGGCTACCAGGCAGCAATTAAACCCTATCATCAGGAAGGGATATTTTTTAATTTTTTACGGGACAAGGATTTCCGCCAGCAGATCGTCTGGGGCGGAGAGGAATACAAAGCTAAGCATTGGCAACCGGTTGAGATATATATGTATCCGCACAATTTAATACTTAATTTTTGGACAGAGCT
>JAUVLY010000150.1 GCA_030600505.1 Candidatus Falkowiibacteriota bacterium | reverse complement strand
ACGGGCGGTTTTGTTCATCAGAAAGCTGAAAACGCGTTCGCTCATGCCAAAGCCGCAGGTTGGCGGCATGCCATATTCCAGAGCTTCAACAAATTCATGGTTATACATTTGCGCCTCATCATCACCGGCATCGCGCAGTTTCTGTTGCTCGCTAAATCTTGCAGCCTGGTCAACCGGGTCGTTAAGTTCCGAGTAACCATTACCCAGCTCAGAGCCGGCAATTATTGGCTGGAAACGCTGCGACAGCTCAACGCGACCTTCCATTCTCTTGGCTAAGGGTGAAACAGTAATCGGTACGCCCACCAAAAAGCCGGGACCGGTAATTTGTTTGCGGCAGTATTTCCAAAGATTATCAATCGCCCGCGTAATATTAAATCCCTTTTTATCATATTCCACATTCAGCTCTTTAAGCTTTTTTTCGATTTTCTGAAGATCAGTGTTAAGAATATCAATACCCGTATATTTTTTAACTGTTTCTTGATAATCAATCATCTCCCATTTCTTAGCCAAATCGACTTCATGCTTGTTAATGGTAAATTTAAGAGTTTTAAAAGTCTCCTCGGCCACATATTTAAACAGCTCTTCAACCAGCTTCATCCCCTTTTGGTAGTCAGCGTAGGCCCAATAAAACTCCATTTGCGTATAATCTTGCAAATGTTCCGCGTCCATCCCTTCGTTCCGGAATTGCCGGCCGATCTCAAAAGATTTTTCAAATCCGGCGACCATTAATTTTTTTTGCCAAAGTTCTCCCATAGAGATGCGCAAGAAGACATCCATGTCCATTGCGTTATGATGGGTGCAAAAGGGCCGGGCGTCAGCTCCGCCGGTAGTAACTTCCAGGACCGGGGTTTCTACCTCCAAAAAGCCTTTTGTCAGCATGAATTCCCTGACTGCTTGCCAAAAAACAGATTTTTTCTTGATCATATCTTTTACTTTTGGGTCAAACATTATTTCCAGATAACGTTTCCGCAAACGTTCTTCTTCATCTTTAAGGCCATGCCATTTATCCGGCAATGGCTTGATTGCCTTAGTTAAAAGTTTCCAAGCTGAAGCCATAAGGCTTTGCTCCCCTTTTTTGGTAACAAAACAAGTTCCGCTAAATTCAACAAAATCACCAACATCAATATATTTTGTAATTATTTTGTAGTCTTCAACACCCTCCCTTTTTTCATTCGTATGTGCCGCATTTGTAGTTGCGGCGTTTATCTCTTTTTTAGAGAGAACTATTTGGATTTGGCCGCTTGCGTCTTCCAATTTTAAAAAGCTAAGATTACCATGAGCTCTTTTGGAGCGTAAACGACCGGCAATTGTCACCTTAATCGCCTTTTTCTCTAGCTCAATAAAATCATTAAGAATTTCATCTATTTTGTGGCTCCGGGCAGTACTGGCCGGATATGGATCAATCCCTTGTTTTTTTAATTCTTCTAATTTTAACAAACGCTCCTCACGTTCATTTATATGGGTATCTGACATAATGTATTATTTAATTTTTTAATTTTTTTCGTATAGAGGTATTATCCAATATTCGCATGTGCCCCGCCTCGGCGGGGCTTTTTGCGCTAGCAAAAATAACATAAAAAAGATGCATATTCAGCATCTTAGTACATTTAATATTTTACGATATTTAAGCCTAAAAGTAAAGCACTGTTTATCTTACAATAATCGTGTTTTACC
>JAUVLY010000032.1 GCA_030600505.1 Candidatus Falkowiibacteriota bacterium | reverse complement strand
CGGCATAACCGGCAAACTCATTTACCCAAAACGATTTAACAACCGGATCCTGGATCTTTTCTATTACCCGCTTACGGAACTTTTTGTCAGCCAGCATCCGGGTAACCGCGAGCAAGGTGGAGCCGGGAAAATCCAGAATAGCCAGGATGGTATTGCGCAAAATATATTCCAAACGCGGCCCCCAGGAGTCGGCCCACAATTTCTGGAATACGCTGACCAGGCCGGAAGCGACTAAATGCCTAAGATGCGGCTCAACCTGCTCAACCACGTTAAAGGCGATTGGGTGTTCAAAATCAGCCGGATTAAAATATATAACGTCATTGACCCGGTTACTGGGAATATATTCTATAATTCTTTCTGCCAGATCACCATGCGGGTCAACTATGGCCACGCCTTTCCCTGCCCAAATATCCTCAATTATCATATTCTCCAAAATCGTGGACTTACCCATGCCGGTCTTGCCGATCAAATACATATGACGGCGCCGGTCACTGGATTTTATTCCGAATTTACGGTTGCTGTTTCTATAATTTGTTTCCGCGAATACGTTGATATCTTGTTTATTCATATCAGGAATTAAACATTGAATTTTTATATAATATTTATGCTATCTAAAGGCCTGTTGCCAATTTTTCGTATTCTCCTCCCACGAATCAACGAATCAAATACAAATTTACTAATAAACTTTTTAATGTTTGAGCCGGGCGTCCCGCCCGCGAAATTTTATCGCGCAGAAAGTCGCAGGCCAGAGGCCTTGCTCCAACGTTATATTAAATCAAAATTAGTATTTGTAAATTTGTAAAAGGATTCGTAATTTCGTGGGAGTTTACGCGAAGGGCAAATTTTCTGGCGCTGCGCCTGATTTTTTCGGTTTGATTTTCTCTACCTCATTTTTTATGGGAATATCTTCCCTAGGCTCATCCCAAGGCAAACTATTATTCTTACTTTCCTCCACAACCTTTTTTTTCGACTCTTTAACGGGTATAGACCTATCTGCAACGCTCTCACTGTCAAAAAAAGATTCATGCACAGTTTCATCTTCAATCGGCAAACTCATTGGCGGCTCAGACTTACGGCCCGGAGTTTTTTGCACCAAAGGCGCTTTAACCACGGCTTCAATCGGGAAATGCCAAAGCGTAGCCAATTCGTCTATTGTCATTATTTTTCTAACCCGCCCCCTGGTACCGCTCCTTCCTTTGTAAGCCGCCATTATACGGTTCTTTTTAGCGTTTCTTCTTGAGTCAACGAAAAAATAATGGGCCGTAGTGATAGTCATGTCCATATCCGGCTTAAGATTATTCAAATCCAAATCCATGAACTGCTTCATATAACCGACAAAGCCGTTGGCAACTTTAGGCTTATTCATCAATTCTTTCTTGGCCACATAAATAACCCTATTCTTTACTTCAAATCCCAGTTGCGCGGCTTTATTTTGAATCGCTTCAACTTGTTTTTTCTCTTGCGGCTTAAGCTGCATCATTTTCAAAGGATCATCAGCGCCATTTTCGCTGGACGCGGTGCCTAGCTCTTCGCCGGTAATTTGACGAAAAAGCTCAACAAACAAACCCCAAATTTCCGCAAAAAATGCTCCGATCACCCCGCCGCCACTCTTGGTTTTTTCTTTAAGAATTTTCTTGGCTTCTTTATTTATCTCTTCGGTCCACTCAAGGCCAGTGGGATAAACTATTATCTGATACCATAGCTGCTCGCCTTTTTGCAGGCTGCCGCAAAGATCCATCAAACTGGCCATTGGATCCTTAAAGGTGGTCTCCTTGGTTTTTTCGTTAATATCGTAAAACTCGTGATAAGTTTTGATTGGATAAGCTTGATTATTTTTATAAATGAATTCTCCTCCCCAAATATCCCATTCATCATCCGGAAACGTGGAAGGTAAATTCTCGGCATAATCATTAACTTCGCTAATTTCCGCGTCCGGATACTGTGAATAAACAGCCGATTCCACTAAATTACGGAATCTGACCTCTGTCCAGATAAGGAATTGGGTATAACCGTCAATACTAACAACTTCAAAACTAAATCCAAGTTGATAGCGGCCCTCCCAATATATTTCCAATAAATTAAAGGTGTTGTGTGCTCCGGCAATATAGGTAAATAAATTCTCAATTGCTTTAACCGACTGTTCATTTCCTTTGGGAATATCAATCGCCAACAACATATAAGACAAAGAGTCGCCATATTTCAAATTCCGGTAATATACCCACATCTGTACCGCTCCCCATAACAAAACTATCGCCACCGGCATCCAGCCGACATTTATCAGAAGCTTAAACATCATCTGGTCATAGGGCAGGGCAAAAAAATCTTGGATTAACGTTATATCCATTTTTATAGTCTTTTATTATATGTCTGTCGCCAAATACCATATTTGGCTATATTTTCCAAATCAAAAGCGCATTTGGCGATAGACCTATTATATAAAATTATACCATATTCACCCTTATTTCGCCAATAAAAATCCCGTAACCGTAGAGACGAGGCATGCCTCGTCTCTACGGTTACGGGATTTCGAATATATTTAAAATTAAATGTTATTTGCTGATATTGACCGTGTATTTCCCTTCTGCTTTACCGAATTTATCTTTATTCATTAAAGCCAGTATTATAGTCGCTTTCTTAACCATTCTCTTTTCCAATACCGAGTCAATTATTTCATCCCGGCTCATTGGATTTTCCTCTCGCTTAAGAATCTCTTCAATTACATCGCTAACCGTACCATCTTTATAACCCCACTCTTTAAGGCCATACAAGCCACGGCCGACTAAAACATATTTTTCATCCAAAATCAATTCATTGTGAACAGTGGCGGCGTTAGCTTTTTTGTTATCAAAATTAATCTTATTGATCAGGCTGGCAATTTCGGCGAAATGAACCGGTTTGCTATGGTTTTTAAGTACCAGATAAATCTTATCGTTAATTGTTTTTGGCTTGATTTCGCGCCAAGTATGCATACCCCAATGGCCAAACTTATTTTGCTCAATCCTTTTAGCGGCCTTGAGTAGTGAAAATAAAACTTTGTTATCATTGATTAAATCCGCGTTTTCATCAAACAGATCGGTATCGAGTATCCGGGCAACATCCAGGCTGCCGCTAATATCAACTTTACTCCGATGCTTTTCGCTTGCAGCCATATCATTAATCAATTTGATTATTTCCTCGGTGGTATGAATACGTTTGGCTGCTTGTATTGAAGCCAATAATTCCTCCAGAATTTCTTCTAAATGGTCTATTTCCTGAAATTTTAACTTATATGAATTCTTAAAATACTTAGACCCAAGGAGCTCTTCAAACTCTTGGTGCAAGAGCTTAGTAATCATAAAATTCAAATAATTCTTATGCACTGTCTCCAGATCTTGCTTACGGGATAAACCGTTTAAAGAATAGCCCACCAATAAATCAAGCAAGTATTCTTTTTCCATTAAACCGCCATGCTCTTCAAGCAGCTGATAAATAACCTTTTTTAATGTTTCAATATAAGCTTCCAGGTTTTTAAGCGATTGCAATTTTTTAACGCTAGAAGTCTCAATCTGACGAATCCTTTCTCTGGTTAATTTATGCGCATTACCGATTGACTCCAAAGTCTCCTTGCCTCCGCCATGCAAACCATAGCGCCGAATAAGCACATCACGCTCCCGATCAGTTAATTCACTAAACAGGTTATTAATAAGCTCAACTGCGTTAAGTTTCGCGACCTCCTCGGCTTTTTGATTGTCGATAATTTGATCAAGTATTGAAGTATTGTCCATATTGATTAGCCGCGTACCAAGACATGGGTTGCTTGATTTGCTAAAAATCTATTTAATGATTATAATAAAATCTATTTAACGTTGATAATATAGCATAATAATTCTTATTAGTCAAGAAGAGTATTTGACAAAAATTTAAAAAATAATTATTATAAATATTTAGCTAATATTAAATAAAAAAATCACCATTTACATATTGGTAATTTATTATTTTATTAATTTATTATTTTATTATTTTCCCTAGCCGAAGCCAAAATATTGAATTTCTTCTTGCAGCTCTACAGCGAATTTATCTCTTACCTGCTGTTTGATATAGCTAATTAGCATAACTATTTCTTCAGCGCGGGCATGCCCGGTATTAACCAGGTGATTGGCATGCTCCAGGCTTACCTTGGCGCCGCCGATGGCCTTTCCCTTTAACCCGCACATATCTATTAACAAACCGGCGCTTATTTTCCCGGTCCGCCCAAGTTTATCTTTGAGCTCATTCATTAGCATGGGATTACCTTTCTCAATGTTTGAAGAATCCAGATTTTTAAAAATTGAACCAACGCTGGGCAATTTGGGATAGTGCCTAGACCGGTGGCTTAATGATTCTTCTATTCTGGCCCGGATAATCTCTGGCTTTTCTTTATGCAAACGCAGGGTCGCGGACCAAATTAAATATTCAGCTTTTTTCTTAAACATGCTGGTTCGATAAGCAAATTTACAATCCCGATTACTAAATACTACAAATTTCTTTTTTTTAATATAAAATGCTTCTGTTGTTTCAACCAAATTTGCCATCCTCTGCCCAAAGGCGCCGGCATTGCCCCTGATAGAGCCGCCAATTGTAGCCCGCGGTATGCCACTGGCCCATTCCAAGCCGCTTAAATTGTTACCCGTGGCTTTAATGATAGCGTTACTTAGACAGGCCCCGGCGCCGCATTCCAGCCTCTCGCCCTTGGCCTCTGTCTTATCATTTAACATCCGCAAAACCAATCCATCCACTCCGTCATCCGGAACCAATATATTGCTCCCGCCGCCCAGAATATAAACTTTTAGTTGTTTATCTTTGGCCCAGGAGTAAGCAGCGTTTAAATCTTCCTTGGACTTAATTTCCAAATAATACTTAGCCGGCCCGCCTACTTGCCAGGTAGTAAACGGCTTAAGCGCAATATCCTTTTGTATTTTATCCTCAATATTCATAAATACTGTAAAACTTGTTTAAATAGTATATCATGCCCTCGCCCCGCCTGCAAAAGCTGTGGCTTCAGCAACTACGGGCAGGCCACCTCGCAATCCCTCTCCTTTTGCTCCCCTCTCCTGTCTAGGAGAGGGGCTGGGGGAGAGGTAGGAGAGGGGGCCGGGTGGAGAGGTAGGAGAGGGGGCCGGGGGGAGAGGGTGATTTTATTGTTTATTCTGCTCCGTATATTTTTTCCAAATCTTGCTGAAATATTTATCTTTAAGCAAGGTGTGGAAAGTGCCTTCAGAGATAATTTTTCCATCCTGAAACATATAGATATAGTCGAATTGAGGCAGTAAATGCAGGCGGTGGATAGCCGAAAGAATAGTTTTGTCCTGATAGTGCTTGAAAATGCTTTCATATATTTTTTGCTCATTTTCATTGTCAACGCTGCTGGTCGGTTCATCTAAAAGTAAAAAATCACTTTTCTCGGCTGCTAATAAACCCCTGGCTAGGGCCAAACGCTGTTTTTCCCCACCCGAAAGCGATACCCCCTTCTCCAGTACATTAGTCTGGAGACCCTTAGGTAGCTTATCTATAACATCTTTAAAGCGGGCGATGTCAACTACTTTCTTTATTCTATTTTGACTGGCTGGTATGCCCATGGATATATTATCACCGATCGTAGAATTAAATATTTCCGGCTCTTGAGGAATTAAAGTTACGTGCTCATACAAATGTTTAATGCCCCCTGGCAAACGCTTGCCATCACAATAAACAACAGCAGTATCGACATCGTGCAAGCCACGGATAAGCGAAAAAATCGTGCTTTTACCAGACCCGCTCTCACCAATAATAGCGATCCTTTGGCCACGCTTAATTCGGATGTCAGCACCCCTAATATTACCTTTCCCATTATTGTTTTGCTGATTTTTATAGGAAAATTCAATATTCTTTATCTGCAAAGCTCTCCATCCACTAGGCAGGGTATATATTTCTCCTTTAGACTGCCGGCGGTAAGCCGTATTTATTACATCAGCCGCTCGCATGGCCGCGTCGCCTCTTACAATATCACCATAAATCCAGGCAAAGGTATAGAACGCTCCGCCAATACTGCTTAAATAGCGGTACAGAATGAACAAACTGCCGATCATGATCACTCCGTCTATTTTAAGCGAAAAATAGGCATTGGTTATTAAAATCGTAACAGTCATCATGGTTACGAACAAGCTGGTCGTAAACCACTTCGCTTCAATGGTTTTCTGATTTGTCAGTACCAGAGGATAAGCCCTTAGTCCTCTTCTGTCAACTTCTTTACTGGCCCGTTTCTGAGACCGTAGCGTTATTATTGTAAATATATTTGTAACATAATCATGCAGGCCGGAAGCCAAAAAATTCTCTGCCGCAAATATCTTCTGGTAACGCCTTCTAATTACTCTGTCGAAAAACCATATTGTAGTGAAGGATACTATAGTAGCGAAAATAGAAATCGCACTCGCCCGCCAGTCGTAAATACTAAGCACGATTATCGCCCCAATAAAGCGGCTACCGCTTTCTATAATCCTAAATGCGCCTGCCGAAAAATCATGCAAATGATCAGACGCTTTATTAATCTTGTCTATTGTATCGCCCGAATGATGGTCTTTGTGCCATTCTATTGGCAGAGCCAAAACCCGGTCAAACATAGTTTGTTTATAATTTTTCCGTACCAAAAAAGCATTAGAATTCTCAATTACCCTACCGGTGCCATGAAACATCCAAAAACCAACCGTGGTCGCTATTAACAGGCTTAAATTTCTAATTAAAAACCCAAGTAATTCCGGATCATCCGAGTTAAACTGGATTGAATTGAATATCCGGCCGATGATTAATGGCTCCAATAAAAATATGCAGTTAGCGATAATAAACAAAGCAACATAAATAACTACGTTTTTCTTTCGGTTGAAAGAATAACGCCACACATAAACAGATAAATTTATAATTGGATTAATACGCAAATTCATAAAAACACTAAAAATCAGGGGTTGCCCCCTTTATTTTTTCTTAATCTACTATATAATAATACGTAAAGCCAGGGCTTTTGTTACAAAAAGCCCACGAATCAACGAATCTTTTTCACGAATACAACAAATAAATAATCAAATTTATATCTGTCTATTTTAAAATCTTTTCCCCAACCAAATAAACATCACCGGCACCCATAAATACGACAACATCATCCCGCCTAATCTTAGTTTTTAAATACTTAGTTGTTTCATCAATCGTAGGAATATATTTTAATCCTTGTTCCATGCTCTTTGTTCCATGCTCTTTGATCTTTTTTACTAAATCCTTTGTGTGAACCCCACCTTGCACCTCCCGAGCAGAGCCGTAGATATCAAGAATAATCAGCTCATCGGCCTTATCAAAGCTCGCGGCAAAATCATTAAGCAAAACCTTGGTGCGGGTAAAAGTGTGGGGCTGGAATACGGCAATGATATTTTTACCCGGATACTTCTCTCTTGTTGCCGCCAAGGTGGCCTTGATCTCAGTCGGATGATGGGCATAATCGTCAATCAAAATTGCACTGCGGTACTCCCCCATTATCTGCATCCGCCTCGCCGTCCCCTCAAAGCTTTCCAGGTGCGTGCGCAGTTCGCTAAGTGGCACGTTTAATTCAATTGCGGCCGCGATCACGGCTAAGGCATTTGAAACATTATGCTTGCCTGACAACCGCACAGAAAAATCACCCAGATCATCCATACTGTCATCCTGAGGAGGAGCGAAGCGACGACGTGAGGATCCCGTGGTGTCATCAATGTCTGAGTCAATATCTTGTCCTAATTTTACCTTAAAATATTGCTTACCGTCTTTATTTTTAATATCATAAGCTACATAATCAGCAACTTCATCGATCGCGTAGCTAATTACCCTTGCGCGACAATTAACATGGGCAGTCTTTTGAATAACCGGATCATCAAAATTAGCGATCAAGAATCCTTTTTTAGGGATTTTCTTGATAAATTCTATAAACACCTGCCTATACTCCTCCTTTGACTTAAAAAAATCCGGATGGTCATATTCAATATTATTGAGCAGCACTGCTTTGGGTAAATAATATTTAAATTTATTTTGATATTCGTCTGTCTCCAGTATTAGATAGTCGGATTTTCCTATTAAAGCGTTGCCTTTAAATTGTGGCACATTAGCCCCTACCATTACATTTGGGTCCAAGCCGGCTTTGTCCAGGACAAAACCCAGCCAAGCACTAGTTGTTGTTTTTCCGTGGGTACCGGCAACGGCAATACCGAAATAATCTTTAAAGATACTTCCCATTGCTTCTGGATAAGAAATAACTTTCTTTTTGCTTGATAAAGCGTAAGCCAATTCTTCATTATTCTGAGCATTGTATGCCGTAGAATAAACAATTAAGTCAACATCGCTGGGGATATTTTCTTTTTTAAATCCAAGGAGAACCTT